>NC_007503.1:1900000-2020000 GCF_000012865.1 Carboxydothermus hydrogenoformans Z-2901
ACTTATGTTTTTTAACGCTTGAAAGTTACCGTAATATAAATTTAAATCCCGAACTTTAATTTTAACATCAGACAGCATCTCTTATCCTCCAATGCTGCATTAATCTCAACATGATTTAGACTTCTCACAACTCCTCTAACTTTTAGCTTCAGCTCACTTACTTTTTCATATGATTTATTATATTAATTTTTTATTGAGTTTATATTATGGCAGAATTAAATTTTTCTTAACATAAACTGTTCAATTATTAAGTTCCCGCCTTTAACTTTCCCAGCACTAACAAATATTACCTGATTTTTAAAGTTTAGTACATAAAAAAATTTAAAAAAGGCATTGCATGTTTACTAAATTAGTGGTATAAAAATACAATAAGCACACAACCTTCACCTTTTGCCCCCGGAGTCTTCTCCGGTTATTTTTTTATGTATACAAAAAAGCCTGCCTGAAGCAGGCCTGAACAATTTTCTTAAAATTCCCCTCTAAACTCAAACACCTTTTTCCCGGATACCGCCCTGTCTTCAATATAATTAGCAATTTCTTCTAACATGTACAAAAAATAATAATTGTAAAGTCGTGTAAACTTCTCAACAATTTCATGATACCCTTCTACCGGCCACCGCTCCCCTTTCTCATCCATTTCCGTATTTTCTAAATAAAGCCGGTTAAACTCATCCTTTAGTTTGGCAAACTCTTTTTGCTCCAGGTACTGCCGAATGAGCGGAACATCTTCAACCTTTAGCCGCAGTATTTCATAACCACCTTTATTTTCGTACTCACCAATCCCGAGCTTCTTCGGAACCCGGTAAAGTTCCGGATCCTGAAGCCCAGCTACATACTTCCAGACCGTCTCATCTTCACAGTAAACGAATTTACCCACCGGCAGCCCTCCCGCAAAATTAAGTTCATTATATTATTTCTCCTTCTCCTGTTTTTTTCCTGCTAATCAGGTATAAACAAAAGAAGGATTTTGTCAAATTTTGTTCAATAATATATTTAGCAATATTTTCTTCTTCTACCATTAATGTTTAAGCAGGAGGTTCACCTTTGCTATACGACCTTGATATCACCGATTTTTTAAAAAAACTTTCCTATCTTCAGAGCTATGAAAAACAACTTTTGGAACGTTTTTGCAGTTACGCTCGCCAGTTAAAACAAAATTTAAAGCCAATTAGACCCTACACCACTTCGGCCATTTCCATCGTTGCCTCCGATGGTGGAGATAACCGGATATATTTCAACCCTGCGGTCTATGAGTTTGTCCGGGTTGCCTGCTCCATCTGGGATAAACCTTACTTTGATGTTTTTTCCTCCAGTGCCGGAGTTGAGCAATTTATTGCCCGAACCAAACCCGGAGAGTACGAATTTGGTCCGTTAAGAAGATTGTGTCAGGATTTAGGACTGGAAGTTACTGAACTTTCCCATCTTTTTACAAAGTTCAACAACCCCCGGCAATTTACCCTTTTAATGCGTGCCTATCGCGAAATAATCGAATGGGCCGTACTTTATGATCTTTTAAATATTGAAAAACCTTTTCCTTTAAAGCAAGTAATTTTCATTCGTGATGGCCTCTTACGTTCTTTTGTTTTTAAGTGGGAAGTCTTTGCTAAACTCGATGATTTATTTAGAAAGAAAATTTCCAAATTAAAAAACCTGGGGATCGAGGCTTCTATTGTAGGCATTGCCAAACGAAGTGCAGTTCTAAGCCGGTTAGCAGTAGCCCTGGCCCTGGAGGAAACTTTTTTCCGTGAAGGTTCCTGGTACGTAGAAGTACCCCGGGAAATAGAAAAAGCCTGTTACGAGGGAATTGAAAGTTACATAACCACCAGAGAAGACCTGATAGCCATTTCTAATACTACTGCCTACCAGGCAATGGGTAAACTTTTTTTAGTAAAATTTGGTCCAGAAAAATATTCGCCGGTCTGGCCAGTAGACATTGCCGTCTGGCAAAAGGACGCAGCCGATAAAATATTAGGAAAGTTAATTTACGATGCCCGTCAGGGTTTTCCCATTCCCGACTACCCGCGGTCAGTACAGGAAGCTCATGAAAAAGCCAAAATTTCCAAAATTGAAATGATCGTTTTACAGGACGAAATTACAAGGCATTACGCCAGTGCATTTAATAAAGGTAACGGAGAAAAATTAGAGCGGTTTAAATACCTTGGTGAAAAGTTAAATACCTTCTTTAAGGGGGAATAAAATGCTTTTTGAACCAAACAAAGTAATCGGTATTTTCAAAGGTTTTACCGAAAAAGGTCTTGAATTTGCCGCAGAATTAGTTTTACCTTACAACGCTTCCATGATTGAACGCCCGCAATTAGGTCAGTTTATCTTAATTGAACTGGGCTCGGAAATAGAAGCTGCCCTGGGGCGCATTACCAAATTTATCCCCACCGGGCTCTTAACTACTCCCGAAGGGGAAGAATATTTTAACGCTTTAGGCCGACGGTCCGAACCCATTCCCGAAGATTTAAAAGAACAAAAACTTCGCTACCGGGTATATGTAAAGCTTTTAGGTGCAGTAAAAATTGATGATAACGGAAAAATCGTTTATGTCCCATCCCAGCGCAGACTTCCCCATTTAGGCTCAAAAGTAGCCTGGCCCAGTGATGAAGTGTTGAGGGAAATTTGCAGTTTAAACCAGGGCAACACCGAAATCGGTCACTATGTTCTGGGAGAGTTTGTTTATTGCGGCAGTAAAGAAGAACCAGATAATCCTATCTTCCGCTCTTTGGACCCCAAGCTTCCTATAAGCTTTGATATAAAGAACCTTATTGCCCGCAGGACTTTAGTCTTTGCCCGGGCCGGCTATGGAAAATCAAATCTTATGAAACTTTTACTTTCTGAACTTTACCGCAAAACCCCTACCACCGAAAAAGGTTTAAAAGTTGGTACTCTGGTTTTTGATGCCGATGGTGAGTATTTCTGGCCAGACCAGGTTAAAAATAGGCCGGGGCTTTGTAACGTTCCCCATCTGGTAGAAAAAATAGTTATCTTCACCAACCGGCCTGCTCCCAATGAATATTACCAAAAATTCATTGCCGGACCGGTTACCCTTAATGTAGCTGAATTTCGTCCACAGGATGTAATCCACCTTTGTATTCCACCGGAAAAGCAAACCAATCAAAACGTGGTAAAACTTCGTTCTTTAAGCCAGAGTTCCTGGGAACAAATGGTAGAATTAATTCATAAAGCCAGTTTGCAGGCCCCCGACGAAAAAATTGCCGAACTTTTAGGATACAGTCCTGAACAGGCAAACGTCTACCAAGCCGAAATATCCGCCGCTAAAAGTAACATGTTTAATATCATAAAAACTCTGCACCATGACCCCGACAGTAATTTAACCGAAGGGGTTAAAAAAGCTCTATCCGAAGGCGCCCTGGTAATAGTGGACATAAGCCTTTTAAGTTCCTCGGCCAGTGAAAAACTGGCAGGGCTTTTACTCAAAAAAATCTTCGACCACAACCAGGAGAACTTCACCAGCGGCCAGCCCATCATCCCGGCCATAGTAGTATTGGAAGAAGCCCAATCGGTCCTGGGAAAGAATCTCGACGATAGCAGTCCCTTTGTAGAATGGGTTAAAGAAGGCCGGAAATACGACCTTGGTGCGATCTTAATTACCCAGCAGCCCGGCTCCATAGCTCCGGAAATCCTAAGTCAGGCAGACAACTGGTTTGTCTTCCACCTACTATCGGAAAACGATGCTCAAACTTTAAACCGTTTTAATTCCCATTTCAGTGATGATATTTTGGCCCATTTAATTGGCGAACCCATTCAGGGCAACTGCTATATGTGGAGTGCTCCCCGGCAGCCTTTTGTGCTCCCGGTCAGGGTTAAAAACTTTGAAAAGCTCTACTCCGCCTCCTGCCAGACTCCCTTTGATAATACTTTAGTTGAAACAGTTATTAAAGCCACACAGGAAAAAACGCGGAAAAAGTTAATCGCTATTTATAACATTCTTTTACAAAACAAAACCAGATATCGTTATGACCAGAATACCGTTTCCTTGAGGGCCGATATTTTTTATCACCAAATTGTCGAAGCCTTTAAAAATCGTGGTATTAACGAAATCCCTTCATACGATAAAATTTTAGATTATTTAAGGCGGATTTTTGGTAATTCTGAAGTTTACCGGGATAAAAACAGCGACAATCAGGATATCTTTAAAATAAACCTTAACGCCTGGAATAAAAAAATAGAAAAAAAGCAGTAAAAAAGCCCCAGATTAATATTAGGGCCGAAGACTTTTTTAACCTCATTTTAATAAAAAAAATAACATTGGTTATCGGCTTTTCAATAAAACTTTTGCTGTTTTAAAACTATTTTTTTCCAATTTCAATACCTAAAACTTTACACCCTTTTTTAACTATCCAAATCCTCTCAGGTCTTTTTTCATTTCTAATTTCATAGCTTAAGTCGGATCCAAAAAATACTCAAATGTCATTAAAGTTAAAGCGCCAAAAATTCGGTACTTCTTCAGGAGAGCCTATTTTAAAGTTTTATCATCAACACCAGAATTAAGTAAATTTCTAATATAACAGAAAATTCCAATTTAGAAATTCAAAAAATTAGCACCAAAAATCCTCAACGTTATATTAAATATTAAGTTATACCATTTTTTGTTTTGGTAAGTTGGATCCATTCTGCATTTTTTACATTAGTTTCATCCTTATTTTTCCAGTACATCTCATAGTGATTCTTAGTAAAACTCATTTTGGGAGCCTTAGAAACAAGGCTTCCAGAAATATGCAAAAACCATAGCAACTTCTAATTTCCATTTACCCTGAATATTCGCAAGGAAATTCAAACTTCCTTTTTTAATAATAAAATTCATCCAGGTTAGAATTTAAATATTCAACAGCAGCTTCTTTCTGTCTTTCACTTTTTGCGTTAGTATCTACCACAAAACTAACCGTCCAGCCTTGTCGTGAAATAATTCCCACAATTTCTCCTCTTTTTAAAATAAAGCCTTCTCTTTTAGGTAAGTCTGGATTTAAATAGTTGGTTCGGCAGGTGCGAACAAATGGAACTTTTTTTATGATTTTGTTCATTATTCTTATAACCAGCTCCCGGTCAGGCCAGTTATGGTCCTGCAGTTTTTCCACAAAAACTTTGGACTTTTCGGGAATAATCGGCGGCAGATACTCTTGCCGGATAGTTTGCCAGCGAGATTTCAGGGTTTCATGAAATATTTGGCCTGCCGTTGAAAGTTCTATATAAGTTTTGCCCTCGATTACTTCTCTATTAATTAATGGCTCAATTTTTTCATCAAGTTCCTCATATTTTACCTCTTCCAGTTCTATTAAATCCTTTGCCCCGTTATCCAAAACCGTAAATAAATAATTGTATTTCAGCCACAAATCCTGATCCAGAGAAAAAGGCAGTGGCGGAAAACTTATGATTTCTGAAAATTGCTCATGTTTGTAGTAAACATTTACCCCCAGCGCTTGGCCAAGCATTACCGCCACAGCAATCTGCGCTTTATAACCACCTGTGGCATTGATAAGGCAATTTTCGCTGCCATACTCCCTTAGTACTCTGGCCATCTGTTTAATTAAATTTCTTAACCCTTCTCTTCTAAAACGTTTGGGTTCCTTGTCCAGTAAGCCCTCTATCACTACTAAATTTACCTGGATACCCTTCCCATGGTAAAATCTTTCCAGGATTTTACCGACCTTTTCGCCATCGGGTGTATCGGAAATCAGAAAATGGAGCCGGAAATTTTCCCCAATTATACCTCTATATCTCAATTCAAAGATAGAATTTATCTCTGCCCCGCAATTTCGGTCGCTTTCCGGAAAGCTGGCCAAGATATCGGCAACCCTGGCATAATCATTTTTCTCAAGAGCGTCCAAAGCAACTTCGCGTAAAACCGCATTTTCAAAGCGATTAAAATTTCCCAGAAGGCTTGTTCCAACTGTACAAAGGACGTTTTTCATTCTCTTTCCTGCCTTCCTTTTATTTTTTGTAGCTATTTAATTTGTTTTTTTGATAAAAATTTACAAACTCTTTTAAATGCTCGCTTAAACGATTTTTAAACTTTTCAGCACTTATATCTTTTCCGGTATATTGACAGTGAGCCAATTCATTTCTAAAAATACTAACTTTATTTAAGAGTTTATATGCTTTCACTAAAGCTTCCTCAGATAAGATTTTATAAACAAAATCCCTGTATTGTTTTACTTCATCATTCCACTTGTCCTCAGGTATTTCAAGTGCAATCGTAGTTGCAATTTTCCCCTGCAATTCACGACTATTTTGATCTTTTTCATCAAAGCCATTTAATAAACAAAGTGCAGTTATAATATTTTCTCTTAAAAAAGTATATCCCTGCATAACCAAATCATGTTCTAAACACCAAGCAGTTATATGATTAATATTCTCAACCACATCCTCTGTAAAGTTTTTAAAATTCTCCTTGATTTTATTTATGATGGGATAAAACGGCTTTAATTCTGGTATTTCATCATAAGCCGCATTTTCCAGCATTTCTTTTAAACTTTCCACTATTCCAGGTTTGTGGTTCAATATTACCCTTTGCCCATTTGCTTCTATGGTTCTTGTTTCTCCCGCTAAGTCTAATGCTCTACAAGTTGCAATACTTAATGAAAATTTATTAATTTCTCTTGCAATTTTCTGCAGCAAATTATTGTTTCTTTTTACTTCAGGACTTTCAATTGACTTAAAACCTTTTTGAGCTAAAGCAGCAATTCGACCAGCATTCCCAGAATTAAGAAAGCTATCTGCAGCCAAAACCCAATCAGAAATTTCAAGAAAATAATTTAAACTTATTACAGGAGCTACTCTGTCATTTACATCAGGATATTTTTCTTCTACTTCACGAACCGGGCCCAGTACTTCAAAGGCTCCATAATAAACACCTAAAATATTAACGTTTTTTAAAAGTCTCGTATAATTTAAAATTATCCCTGTTAAAAAAGGTAAACTTCTAAAGCTGTGGGTCAAATCAAAAACCAAGTTATCATTTTCTTCAACTTCATTGTATATTTTAGAAAAAATTTTTATTATCTCATTTTCAAATAACCCAGAAGGTACCATAACATTCCGAAATTTAAATTTTGGATTTCTTTGCTGGTATTCATTAAACACTTCAACTAACCCAGGATAACCTTCTCCTTTTAACCAATTTTTTTCAAAAGCTTCATCGGTAGTAAAAATTACTGCTTCAATTTCATAAGAAAATTTTTTCGTCAATAATTCGACTAAAGCCATTTGAATAAAATAACTCGGACTTGAAATCTCCTCTTCAAATTTATAACGACAAGGAATATATTTATTTGTCCCAAGAAAGGAAATTAATTTTACTCTCATCAAGCACCCTACTCCCCTAAATCTGAATCTGAAATTTATCCTCTTAACATAAATACAAAAGTTATACAAGAACTATTTAACCTCATAAACTTTCATAAGCCTTTTTATACTTTCCACCATCTCCCGCCGTAATTCTCGCGGTTCAATTACCTCCACCGACGAACCAAAGGAACGAAGCCAAAAAAGTAAATCGCTTACCCCCGTAACTTTATCTTCCCAAAGTAAGCTTCCATCTTCCAGAAATTTTAACCCCCTAAAGCCCCGGGCTTTTAATTCTCTTTGGGCTTTCTCAATGACGTTAGCTTCCGGTAAAAAACGAATTTTTACCTTGACTTCTTCGCCAGCATCCATCCCCCAGCGATTTTTGAAAAAACTTTCTATTTGAAAACCTTCCGGAATTTCTGCTTTCTTTTGCTCGAATAACACACCGGTTATGCGGTCAATTCTAATAATTTCTGGCTTGTAAAATTTTTGTTCTTCAAATCCAACCAGGTACCAGAAGCCATCGTGCTTGTAATATACAAGCCCAGCAGGATTAAACACCACAGTATTGTTTTTACTTTCTTCAGAAATCGCATAGGTAATCTTAATTTTTAATTTCTCATAAACTGCAGTTTCAATCTTTTGCATTATCTCCTGTTGTTCCTGAGATATCGTCACCCCAGGAATCCTTTTGTGCGTATAAGTTTTTGCCGTTTTAGTTACCCAATCTTTTTCTTCCTTGCGTATTTTCCGGGCAAAAATTTTTAAAAGTTTTTCTCCCGTTTCCCCGGCCTCCTGAACAATCAGCGTCTTTTCTTCCGAACTAAGCTGCAATACCGGAATTTTTAAACCATACCCTTCACAAATTACAACCTCATTTTCTCCATCTTCATCAATAAATATCCCGGAAAACTCATTTAAAAATTCATGGGCAGAAACTTCATTAAGAAAACTCCTAAGCGAATCTTCAGTAACACCAAGAAGCAGAGCAGCATCCTCTAAACTTATCTCCTCCATTGCTGCATGAAAGTTTATTACTTTTATAAGTTCTTTAAACTCCCGGCTATTCATCCGCCTGCACCTCCGGGTAGAGCTCCGCCAATTTTTTTAATGTTTCCCTGTATTTTTCAATCAAGGAAGCTGGTTCAAAAATTAGGGCGTCAGCTCCAAACTGTCTTAGCCAGCTTAAAAATTCTTCAATACCACTTATGTAATCTTCAAAAATAAGATTCCCGGCCGAATCAAAATAATAATTGCAGGTGGGATGAACTATTTTTCTCACCTCTAAAATAGGCTTTACTCTATCAATAGTATTTGCCCGGTTATAAAAAAGAACTTTTACCTTCTCTTTTCGACCTGTGCCAATTCCCCAACCGGGGGCTACCATGGCTTTAACACAAGTTTCTACCTCTTTAGGAATCGGCTCTTCTAAAACTTCAAGTTGTTCAATCCGATCAACGCGAAGTTTTTTGGCTGCCTCTCTTTTTCTTATAGGCTTGGCAATTAAATACCATGCCTGATTGTTTTGGTTATACACAAGGCCAAGGGGATAGAAAAATTGTTCTTTTCCTTTATAAGTAACTTTTATTTTCTTTTCTTCAAAAAGAGCACGACTAATTTCGTTTTTAATCATTATTAAAGTTTCATCTACAAGCTCCCGGGGACCATGGTAGTACCTGATTTTTCTTCTCTCTTCAAAATATTCTTCAATATGAGTATCAATCGTATAGATAAAAGTATTGCGGTAAGCTTTTAATTTATTTAAAACCTCGCTTAAAAGAGGATTATATTGCATATAACGATATTTTCTTTCTAACTCCCTTATTACTTCATTTAACTCCTTCTTAATGCGGTGGCGATAGATAGGTAAAAATTTTTTCCCAAGTTGATAAACTTCATCTTTTTTAAGCAAAAATCCATGAGCTGCAAGCTCTTTAAAATCATTTTGCAATGTTTCATAGCTAAAGCCTATTTCCTGCTCAAATTCTTTAAACTTTTTCTCAAGTTCCTTATAAAGTTCCGGAACTTTGACTTCCCTTTTCTCAGCCACTATCGCCAGAAGCCAAAGCTGCCTTATATCATCACTGCCAAAGCGCAAATCTTTTCTTAGATAAGATGTTTTTCTTCCTCTAAAGAGATACTTCCCTCGGCGGAGAATTTCTATAGGAAATCCCTGTTTAATTAATTCTTTAATATCATTGCGAATTGTTCGCTCCGCTGATAAAGGGAAATTTAAAAGCTCGGTAATTTGCTTAGAAGTTAATTCCTGGCCTGTATGTTGCAAAAAAAGTTCTCGAATACGTGCCTGGCGCATTTGAATCTCTATGTGTTTTGCCACATTTCATCCCTCCGGTTTTTTTCTTTACCGGAGAAATTTGACAAATTATTAGAAAATCCTGCTTGCTTCCTCTTATTTTATCGCCATATAATTAAGCTTTTACCAATTCACTAAAACGTTCATCTCTGAAAATTTCTACCAATAAAACAAATGCCCCGGGAAAAGAAGGCGAAACCCGGGGCTATGAGAATTTTTAAGGTTTACAAATAAACAATTTCCCCTGGTATGTAAGGATTGTTTTCCTGCTCGCTGCGACTTCTTCGGTCAATTAGAGCAATTGTTTTTACCAAAAATCCTTGGTTCTCCAGACGTTCGGCAGTTTTTTGCACAAGGTATTGAAGGGCTGTCGTACCTCCGGTGATATTAACTACTATTTCAGCATCGAAATCAAGCAAATCTTTTAAGCTTTTCCAGACCATTTCGGTCTCGTGAAAAGATGTAAAAGGGTCGTCAACTATAAATACAGAATATCCTCCCATATACCCTGCCTTTTCCATGATATCAAGAAGCCTTTCTTTTCCTTTCTCAGAGGTTAAACAAAATAAAAAATCCGGCTTTACATGATAAAGCGCCGAATAAAGTAATCCCGGAGACATGCCCAAGGGTGAGATTAGCATTTTCATTTTTCTTTCTCCTTTCTTCAAGCTTTTCAGATTCTGAATGCAAAAAACAGTATGCTTTAAAAAAGAGTCGGCTCCGCTTCTCCCCCGTCATACTTCCCGATTAACAGGGGGGAGTTTGGGTCATGTTTTTCGTAATTTTTTTTCCCCGCTTCATAGCTTCCCGCATAACAGTATTTACACCCGTGCAGGCAGGTATCGTAAACGCCTACATCTTTACTGACCACACAACCGCATTCCTGCCGCTGGCTTTTATCCTTTAAGTGGAGTTTTTCGGGTAAAGTAAGAGAAAATACTTTTTCAATATAATCCGCATCAATGCATTTGCCTGGCATGATGCCTGCCGCAGGAAGATAGGCTATATTTTCAGCGCAGCTCTGGATTTCTAAGCCCAATTTTTTTGCTTCTTCAGCCATAAAATAGGCAAAACTCTTTATTATCACTTCCGGGGGCTGATAAATCTCTATTCCTTCTTCTTTCAGCTTCTTAAAGTTTATGGTAGCTTTACGGTACTCATCCACAAAACTTATCACTACACGGGTGGTAAAATCTTTTAATTCATTTAAAATATACGAAAACTTCTCCCGGTGATAGTCACTGCTGTGAACATTGCTGAAAATTACCGGGTCATACCGCCAGATGACTTTTTCTTTGCCGATTTTTTCTGAAAGCTTTTTAAAAGTTTTTATTCGCTTTTCTACGGACGGTAAAAAGGGCTCCATTTCCGGGCCGTAGCCATTTAAAGTATATTGAAAATAAAAGCGATAGCCTCTATCCTGCAGCTCATCAAGGTATTTCATAAAAGGAGCAGGGTTTTTGGTCCAGAAAACAATAGCTGTAACATCTTCGGGGCGAAGAGAAATTTTGCTCATTTGTTTAGCATTATAAGGATTTTTAAAAATAAAATACCCTTCCCTTATTCTATTCATAAACCATTCGCCGTAAAAAGCCGGAATATCAGTCCGGCGGCTGGCGCTGATAATCTGCATTAGAATCATACTCCTTTTTTAATAGTTTATCATCGAACTTTTGTTCTGGTCAATTAGAGATTTTGCTTAACCATTTTTCCGCAAAACTAAACTGCAGTATTCACATTTTATCGCGGAATTAAGCGATTACTTCCATCTAAAACTTTTAGTACTTCAATTCCATCCAGCACAACTTAGAAAACCATCAAGAACCCATAAAAAATGCCCTGGAAAACTTTTAAATCCAGAGCATTGATTTCCCGCACCGTTACCGTTATAATTTCCCAGCAATCCGGTCAGCGGGTTGACACCTTTGGCCATTTCCAGCCGGATTCTGGTCATAGTATCAAGGAGAGTCTGGACCGATACAATCCCTTTAAACAGCTGGTTTCTGGTAACAATAATATAATCGTAAAGCTTGAGTCTATTCCGGTTCACGGCAATCTGGGAGACTATTTCAATGGGAGTATCTTCCTCGACCACCAGAGGAGAAGTATCCATTATCGCTGTTATCGGGCGCTCGAAATACAGAGGTACCCCATACTGCCTCCCCAGGTAGCGATCAAGACGGTAGCGCATCAACAATCCCACCGGTTTTTCCACTTCAACCACCATTTTTTTTACTTCCCGCACCAAACAGTCTTTGCGGACAATTTCGGCGTTTTCCGTAATTTCTCCAACCGTAAAGGCATGCTTCCAGCCATTGTGGCGTCGGCTGGAAACATGCCGCAGTACCTTCTGCTCCAAACTTTTATCCAGGTTGGCTTTCGGATAGACAAACAGTACTAATAAATGCCTCAGTACTGTCGAACTCCGGTACGAAAATGACAGCCGAGGACCAAGAAAAAGAGAACGCCGCTTAACAAAAGACCCTATATCTTACGGAACTTTCTTCGTCAATATATTTATACTCCGGTGGGCATTGATTTCTAATAGTCAGTTCGTTTCAACTATTTACGTTTTCTCATCTTTTTCCATATATCTTGAAAGTTTTCTACGAACTTTATACCAAAAGCATTTATTATATTCATAATAATTTTTATAATCATCACATTTATTAATATAATGATTATCCATTTTAAGGTGTAAACCATTCCATTATTCATCATTATTCATCCTTTAATTTTTTATGGAATATAAGATGTGCCAAACTTAATATAGCCTTTTACATTGACTGAGTTAATCAGAATGCCACCTATGCCCTTAATACCAAAATAACATCCAACAATATAATCATAGTCCATTTGTAAATATGAATTGCTCTTTGAAGGATTAACACAAGTATTTGTTAATTTGCTTATTTTATCTATTTGCCACCAGTAAAGAGAAGGGGGGACGCTACTTCGATATTCGCCCCGTATGCAGCTGTCCAATATTTTGTTGTACCACTCTTATAATATTTCCCGGTGGCAGAATACTTCATAATTAATGAGAAGGTGATTTGGGCATTATAGCTTACAGTTGCAGTACCGGTAGTAGCGGTAGTAGCCTGAGTAGTGATATCATTAGTATTATTGCTATTTTTTACATTAGTACCATTATCAGCACATACAATTATTGTCTTAGGCAGTTTTTTAGCCTCTTGAATAACCATTTCAAGGTTTCGCACTGTTACATCTCTAATAACTGGTATATCTGTTTTTTTGACAGCACTTGGATCTAAACCGTATTTTTCAAAAATATCATTCATATTATCTTTTGTGATTACAGTATCTGGATTAAATGTTATTTATTGTTGAACGGAATCTGTAGTAGTAGTGGTTGACGCAAAGGAAATATTAGTTCAATTTTCAGCTTCACCCCCAATATCGGTTGGTGTGATATTTTGTGATTTTTAAAGATATCGGGGGCAGTCGCTCACGACGATTCATCGTCGCCTCTTTCGTCAAAAATTTTGATTTACACCTTTCAATCCCAGAAAAAAGCACGAATAGCAGGTTGATTAATAATGAGCCCCGGTCATTCCAAGTTGTGGCTGTTGTTCTTGGGTCTATTTTTTATCAATACGCATTTGCTCCAAAAGCAATATTTATAAAAAATAAAACCAAACCCCGGTTTTTCCCGGGGTTATTAAAATTTCATTGGTGGAATATGTTCTGGTCGTTCAACTACATAATATGGCCCGCTAAATCCTTTCCCTGCTACATCAATTACAATATATTTTCCAACACTAATTTTTCTATAATTTTTTGAAACTCTCATGTCATCCATTAATTCATGATTTGGTTGAAGGTTATTTATTTCTAATTTTACATATTCCAGTTGTCCTCTCATTGCAGTTAATAAAACTATTGTATGTTTACTTCCTTCTACTTTATAATCACGAACATAACCATAATAATCGTCAGGGTTATTTAATCCTCTTGGTCCTGCAAATGCATCAATAGTTAATTGTTCTTGCGGGGTAAGATTTTTCTCTTTACCTTTTATTAATTTTATCAATTCCTGTTCATTGTTTACTTTAACAATTTTTATGTTTGGTAACGGATATGGTGGATTTTTTAAGAATGCAACTTTTACATCAGGTTTATCAACAACTATTTCTTCGTTTTTATTTTGTTCTTGCCCGTTTCCGTTATTTTGCACATTATTTTGTTTAATTTGATTTTGCACATTATTAACGACTTGACCCACATTATCTTTCACCGCATTTTTAATTTTTTCCGCCTGGCAACCGCACCCGCTGGCGGTTAAGGTTAAAACTAACACTCCCACTAAAAGTAAAACTAATTTTAGATTACCCATAACTACCGAACTCCTAAAATTTTGTTAAAACTGTTACTCAATTTGCCAAACCGCTGAAGATACTTGAGTTTCACCAGCATAAAAGATGGCTTATTCTCCCCAATCCTTTGTTTTCCTGCTTTACTTTTTAATCCATTAAGAATTTAATCCATTAAGAATTTTTTACCTCCACACACCCAAAGCCCTTGTAAATACTTTTTATCAAAAAAGAAAAACAAGCGGTCATCGGCCGGAAGACGGCCGAAACCTAAATCGGTTCTCCTAATTTTTCAGCTTTTAAACGCTTTTTCAACCTCCCCTTAATCTCCTTTCGAAGCGGGTAGATACGGGATAAGCCTTGCTGCCAGATTTTCTATGGGCAGGGATTGCAGCCATACCTTGCCCGGCCCCTTCAACGTAGCAAGAAACAATCCTTCACCGCCAAACAGAACATTGGTAAACCCTTTTACCATTTCAATCTCAAAGGTAACAGTAGGCTCAAACATCGCTACATGGCCCTGGTCCACCTTTAAAATATCATTACTTCCCAGTTCATATTCGACTACTGCTCCATCGATTTCAACAAAGCAAAGACCCGGGCCTGTTACTTTCTCCAGAATAAAACCTTCTCCGCCAAAAAGACCGCTCCCAATTTTCTTTCTAAAGAAAATTTCCAATTTAACACTGCTTTCTCCGCATAAAAAAGCTTTTTTTTGGCAGATGATCGACTGGCCTGCCTTTAGCTCCAACGGAATAATTTTTCCGGGAAATGACGAAGCAAAAGCAATTTCCCCGCTATCCCTAGTGCAGGTATAAGTGGTCATAAAAAGCGTTTCTCCCGCCAGCTTACGGGCAATCCCTTTCAGTAAGCCCCCTTCCATATTGGTTTGCATTTCAAAACCCTCAGACATCCACGCCATGCCACCAGCCTGCGTAAAAACCTTTTCTCCCTTTCCCAGGGTTAAAATTACGACCGGCAAAGTCTCCCCCACAATTTTAAAATTCATAGATACACCACCCTTATATTATTTAAAATCTCCCGTATAATTTTTTAAAATTATTTTCCTCTAAACTTACCAAAGGGCTCGGTCAAGTTCGTAAATTACATAACGGCGAGTAAACATACGGCATTTGACAACCATCGTTTCACCATCTTTTTCGTAAAATATTCCAGACCCCAGTCGATCCTTAAATTTCCAACCATACTTTGAAAGTCGTTCATTGAGAAGAGATTCATTATATTCACTTTTAGCGATATATTTTGAGCCGTCAGACGAAATAAGGGCTATTCTTTCCCCAAAAAATTCAAGGCGTGCTACGCCAAATAAGACTGGAATTGGGTTTCCTTCCTGGAATAAGTAGAAGATTTTAATATTTAGAGTAACAATTAACAAAATTAGCAAGGTAACTAAAATCAAAATTATCTTTCTTTTAGCTTTTATTCGGTTAGACCGCACTGATAACATTTCCCCTTCTTACCCCTATGTAATTATTAATGGCTATGGCTTTTGCTTAACATCTGTAATAAGCCATTTCGTTCCACGCCTTTCAATCGTAAGAGTTATCCCCATCCGCAATTCTTCTCCAGGCACACTCGTTATCTCAACAACATCCCCTTCAAAGATAAACTTATTTTTATTTACCCTTTTCATATTTTTATATTCAATTCGGTCCGGCCAGGGACTGGAAACTTTTCTTCCTAAAGTTAATTAATTTCAAATTCACAGGTTACTACAGCTGTAATTTCTTTTTCTATTGAAGATGTATCAAATATCCCCATATCAGAAACATCAGTGGAATATGGTGCTGTTATTTGAAAAACCCCCATTTTCGATGACCTCAATTTTCCAACTTTTACTCCTGTAAACTTTGCAATCTGTTCCGCCCTTTGCATAGCATCCTTTGTGGCAAGCCCTAACATCCCCGCAAAGATCTCATCTCATTATCCTTAATTTGACTAAAATAACACCACTTTTTGTTAATAATTCATTTTGCCACTTATAACCTATTTTTCATAAACATTAACCATGTTGGACGGGTTGAAGTTGTCATTAATATTTAAATTCTTCATCCCCCGTATCGTTAGGCAGAACAATATAATACACAACACCATAATCCCACTTCCCCACCCTCACCGAAAGGTCGTCAGCGCCAGGTAGTACACTTTACACCTTAAGCGGTACGCATGTACTCTGTGAACCGTACACCTTTACCGCATTAGTAGCCTTGCAATCTCAAAGCCATCTTAAAAAGCGGTCGACTTCACCCTTCGACCTAAGGGGACGCTCTCAACGACTCTTCCGGCTACGCCTAAAAAACATTATAATTCTTCCACCAATTCGTTAGCCCAGTTAGCTAACTGGATAGAAGCATCTAATTCGCGATATCTTTTGGCATATTCATCAGCACGACTACGCCATACAGCAACGTCTATCGTCGGTATAAATTTTATTTCCGACTTTGTTATTCGCCATTCACGTGCGCCAACTGCCGCATCAGCTACTTCTTTAGCCGTCTCATGCAATAGTTTAAGCATATCACGTTCTACAATTGCTTCCATCAACGTTCTTCCATCAGGTAGCCTTACGGCTATATTTGTTTTGTTAATGGCAGTAGTTATTTTCTGCAATTTTTCTACAAGCATCAGTATTTTTTCCATCAACTGTTCCGGATTTTCTGCAGGTGCATCGCCTTCTTGAACTCTTGCATCGTGACACGCACGCGCACGTAAAGCAGCAATTTCTTCTTTTATCCGTTTTCGTTCTAATAATGCTTCCGCAAGTTTCATTTTATCTCCCAACTTGGGCAATCATCTCCCAAATCGGGAATATTCCCTCCTTTCTAACCCGGATTTGTTTTTACCTTGCGAAGATAATATCACCGCCGACACACAGCGCCAATCCAAATCTAAGTTTCATTTTCTCCATCCCTCGGATTGTGTGCACTTCAAAGCCAAAAGAAACGTCTAATCGGTTGTTCACTCGTTCTACGCTGGTACTTTTTTTGTCAACAGCGGATTTAAATTGACCCATTTTCAAAGTTTTTAAATTGACCTAACCTGGCTTTTTTTAAATTAGCTTTGATATGTGAGTTACTGTAGAGACCGGTTTTTAACCTGTCCTTTTTCATCGATACTAGGCTGGAAGGTAAGGTTAAATTGGGTTAGAGTCTTTTTATACGGAAGTCGGGCGAGTTGTAACCTTTTTAGGTATGGGGCTTTCTTTCAGGAATGCCCTCTGCTCTGAGGTATTTTCTAACCGTATTTCTGGAATGACCTGTTTCTCGTGCGATTGCACAAATACTCTTGCCTCTTGCTTTTAATTCATGTAACATGATAATAGATCCACTCCCGAGCATTTATTTCCCTCCGATCCTTTGCTGTGGTCTCAGAGGGATATTTCGCCAGGGGGTGGGTCATTTCCTTTTCGTTGCTCCCGGGGCAATTATACACCGGCGGTGACATAAGGTGTTTTTGCTTGCATTTAGTCCCCCAAACACTACGCCGAATAATAATAATTTTCTGCATTTGTTTTACAATTCCTTGTTATTTGCGACAAATACTTTTTGACATAATTCGCATATTTCGACACTTAATCCCCTTTTACCCCTTTTTAACAGCAAAACTTCTCAATTCCGCTATCCGCAAAATAAAGTACCCCCAATATCTCTCCTTTTATAATCTAACATGAGCTGCCAGAAAAACTTTTTCCATAAAAAAGACCCCAAAGATTTTCTCTTTGAGGCCGCAACTTTAACACCTAAAACTCTTCGCTATTTTTTATTTTACCTCCGCACACCCAAAGCCCATGCTGTTTTTCTCCCCAAAGCCCACATCGTAGCCAAAAGCAATAAGCTCTGCTGAACCTTCCACCGTAAAAGGAGCTAAATAGCCTAAGATTTTTTGATCCCGGTAGTGGATAAGCTTTGTTCCTTTATTTTTTTGTAAATATTCCTCGTCAAAAAAGAAAAACAGGCGGTCATCAACCGGCAAACGACCATAATAGGTTGCAAATTTACGCAAAAGATTTTGCCGGATTTTTTCCGAAAAAAGCTCCGGCTCCTCGGTATACCTAATGTAATATGGTTTCGTATAGCCTTCTTTAAGAGTGCTAACCACTATTGGAGACAAACAAACAAAAGTCTGGCCAGGCTTTATTTCGGGATTTTCTCTAATAAAAGCACCTTTTACCGTAAACTCTTCCCGGCCAATTATAAATTTATGGTCTTTAAATAAGCCATTTAAAAGATGAAGCAAAAACTCATAAAGGGGGGAACTAATCTTTAAAGAACATTCCCCAATTATCCAGAAACCATCCGGTGCTAACTTTTTCCTCTTGGCTAATATCTGGGAAAAAGTAAAAAATTTAAAACGCCTCTCCCCAAAACCTTCGTCATGAAGCTTTCGGGCAAATTCCGGTGATGATTTGGCAATAGTTTCATAAATTGCTGAGGTAATTTGGTACTGGTAATTAAACGGTAAAAAGACCGCTTTCTCCCGCGGTTTTAAAAGTACCTCTATGCGCATAATTTTCCTCCCATCCAAAAATTGTTCGATTAAAGGGCTCGAAGGTTAATTCTTCGAGCCCTAATCTAAAATCCTTAATTTAATCCATCCCGTGGGATATAAAGGCTTCCCTTTCTCCACCACTATTTTTCGGGTTTTAGGGAAAGGAAAGTTTTCCCGGTATTTTATCTTGGCCCAGTTAATTACTTCCTTTAACTCCTCTTCCGGAAGGGCTTCTTTTAAAGTCTTACTGTTAAAGCCAGTTCCCCAGCCTAACTGCAAAATTATTCCGTCATTGCTATCCTGAATAAGTTTCTGGTAAAACTTTTTAAGCTCTTCAAGACCAATTTCCTCATAAAATTTTAGTTCATTTTGTAAAAATTGCCGCTGAACCTCTTTGGCCCTCTCCTGCCAGTTATTAAAAAATGCTTTATTCACCAGAGGAAAGTTATCATCGTTAAGATACTTTTCCTCTACCTTAAAACTTCCCTGAAGCTTAACTCCCGGTTTAAAACCAATGAAAAAGCTGCTGGTAGCCTGCTCCAAATCTGCTGTAGATTGCTCTCCAGGTAGAACTTTCCACCGGTAACCACTGGTCGTAAGGCTTAACACCTTTACCTGATAAAGCCCTAAACTTTCCTCCCCCAGGGGCAGGCTGTCACCTACCTTAAGAGCACGGAAAAGAGAGTAATTAGGGGTTCCGGTTAAAGCCATTTCCGCTGCTTCGCTTAGTTTCTCTTTCTTGATCCTTGGATTTTGCAGCCTTTCTTTAATTTTTTGGTTAAAAGTTTCTTTTATTTCGGGTAAATTTATTTTATAGATTAACGTCCTAAGAGAACCTTTCAAAGAACTTCCGGGTAAATAAAAACCCTGCCCTTCAGCTACAGGGGCTAAAACTTCCGCTTTGCGAATTTTCAGGTCCATTAAAGTTTTCCTTGAACTGGAAAATTTAAAACGTGGAAATTCTCTGGCCCAGGGATATGACTCTCCCAGAAAAAATCCCGGTCTTTTAACCTTATCCAAAAAATCGTTTAACACAAACCTTGGCGAGGTAAATACCCGCTCCATATCGGCAACCACAAATTTTTCTTCTTCTAACGAAATTAAATATTCCAGGGGAGGATATTTTTGACCGGAACCAACAAAGAGCGGAGATAAAACCTCAATTTCGTATGTTGCCACTTATATCCCCCCTTTCCAAGGAAGGGTAAAGGCATAACCGTACCGGTATACCGGATGCTCGGTAAAGTATTTGGGAGTAACATCTACCAAACGTCCCACTGGCTTAAAGCCAAAGACTGAACCCGGTCCAAAGAAACGTACCGATTTTTTTCTTACCCCCCGGTCAAAACTGCTAAACACATATCCCCCTGACTCAACTAGGGTGTAGGCTTTTACCCCATCTGCAATCTTAAGTAATTCATCTTCCTTAGGATAATAATTTGAAAGTAAAAACCTATATTCTCCTTGAAGCGGCCAAGAAAAATCTTCCCGAAACTCTATGGAAAACTGGCCAAAGCCGTAGGTCCTCTCTCCTCCCAGTCCTTCATCCGCCAGAACTCTTAAAGCTGTTTCAAATTTTGTTTTCCACTCCGGTGCTATTTCATAGAGGAAATATAGATAAATATTTTCCGCAAAGGTTATACCCGTGCAGTAATAAATGTTGGAACTGGAAGTAATCCGGTCTAAGGCTACCCGAGGAATCTCCCGGCTTTGGTGCCAGTACTCCTGCTTTACCGGAAGATATGCTTTCTGAACAACATACCCTTCTCCCGGCCCTTCGCCTTTAGCAATTTTTTCTAAGCTTTCTACGGGTAAGTATTCTATTTTTTTTGCAGTTTTTACATCCGTAAAATAAGGAGTTAAATCCAAAGTCAAAGGCTTAGGAACAAAATAATATACTTTTTCCCCGGTAACTTGAGCTGGAAAGAGAGAAGAAAGTTCTAAAACCGGTTTTTCCAATAAAGCTTCGAAAAAGGCCTTCGTCTCCCCAGCCCCATAATAAAGGGAATAAGCATTTAAGAGAGCCGAAAACAGCTGGTCGCTTCCCGGCAAGATTTTACTATTAGTTAGATCCCCTGTTCTCCTACCCAGATTTAGAGGGCCTTTAGGCTTAATTAGAGCTATTTTGTAGGCCATTGGCTTCTCCCCTTTACTTCAACAATTGCGGAATATTCTTCTGCATAAGCTCCTCTAAAGACCCCATTACTATCGGTTGAGCGCTAAAGTTTCCGGTCTCATATTCCTCGCGAGACTTCCAGTAAACTGCTAAATCTTTAAACATAATCTTTCCGTAACCTCGGCTGCCGGAACCTCCGAGATAGTCATCTTCTAAAAGCTTCATTGCAGTTAATACTTTAGAAAACAGCTCTTTATCTTCTTCCCGCAAAACGTTATAAACCAGTTCAAAGCAAAACTCCGCTCCCCGCGGTACTCTTTCGGTCTGCCGGGGATTAGCCGCCGAAGTAATCCGGTCAATGGAGTTTTCAAATTTAACCTCGGTCCATTCCAAATCAAGATTGGGCTTAATGTCTTTAATGCTTTCTTCATCCAAGCAGGCATCCCTGAAATAGAGGCGGGTGGGGGTAGCGTTGGAAATCACCAGCTCAGTCTGATTATCAGCAAGAGTGTATTTCCCGTGGTTTCTACCAAAGATAATACATACCGGACATTCCGGTTCATTGCAAATATGAATGCGAATTGGTTCAGCACCTTTTTTCTGTAATACCAGTTTGGTTGCACTCAAATAGCCTTCGTGATTTTCCAGTAAGCTCCGAAGTTTTCCTTTTAAACTGGATCCTGGAATATACGGTTTTCCTTCCTCATCTTTAATAACGCTATTGTCAACCCCACCAATTTCAGTATTCCCCTGGGCTCCACCTATATGAAGGCCGGTTAAAGCTTTGATTTTACCTTTAATTACAATTTTTCCTAAAAGTTTTAACTCTTCCATCCCTCATCCCTCCTATTCTTTACCGCCATAAGCCCGGTGATAGGCAACTACAGCTTCAAAAAAATCAATAAACCGTTTAAATTTCTCATAGCTATCAATCTGGGCCAAAGCTTTATCGGCAATTTTTTGCAAATCTCTCACCTGACTGTACCGCCCAGCAATATACGCAAACTTAGCCCGGAGTAAATTAACCCGGTAAGGACCGTCGGAATCTTTATAATTAATAGATTTTGCTTCCGTATAAAGATTTCTAATCTGGGAAGTAGTCATTTTAGCCACCCGGGCTAAAAAACTACCAAGCTTCTCCGCACTTGAAATTAAAAGCTCCCCTTTGGGGTCTTCTATTGGATTTAAAAACTTATCCACTGCTTGCAGTACTTCCTGGACAGGGTTTTCCTGGTTTTGCTGTCTTCCAGGATTGGCTCTATTATTTTTTCCATTCATCATTAATCCCCCCTCGCTCTTAGTTCTAATTCTGCCCACCGTGCCGCCGGTGAAGCTAAAGGATTGATTTCGGTAGTATTGAATACCACCACATCCATAATCTTTTCGCGGAAATAAGTTTGTAACTCCTTCTTAAGACTATCCCGGTAACGGCTTAACTGATATACCAGGCGCCACACCTTGGGATAGGATGCCTCCCGTTCGCCAGCATTTAGAAGATTTTTTATACCGTATAGATGCTGGATAATTGCCCTGGAACCTCCGCCTTGAACTACTTTCTTAATGTGGTCTTTTAATCCTTGTAACCGGCTAAACTCATCCCAGGTATAAGCCCTGTCTAAAAAGGCAATCTTATCTTTGCTCCCAGTTTTAGCTTTCTCCTCCAAAAGCTCATAAGCCTCTTGGGCAACTTTAAAGAGAGGATGCTTAAAGTTTGGGGCAAGCTTGATGGCCGCTGAAAAAGTTAAATCGCGGTTGCCTGCACAGTAAAGGGTAAATTGCCGCCTTAATTTCAAGGCCACCTTGGGCAGTACCGACCAGCTGCCCACCACAAAGAAATCATCTCCTCCAGCATAAACGGTATAAACCGTATCTCCAAATTCTTTTAACAAATCATTAAAGTATACGCCAAAAAATTCACCCATCGCCCTGGATAAAGCTGCTATCGAGGTAATGGTTATTTTATCAGCAAATCCCTCACGGAATAATTTTCCCAGGTTATCCACATCTCCCCGAAGAACTCCCCAGGTATCTATTCCTTCACTCTTTTTAGCCAAAACCTCAAACTCGTACGCAGCAGTTTTAGGTGCAAAATAAAAACCCTGACAATTCTTAACTACAAAATCATAACTATTTAAAAGTAAATTAAAGTAGTCCTGCTCAGGTTTATCAGAAAATCTAACCTGACGTCCAAGGGCCAGGAAAAGCTCATTTATATTGCTTATTTCGTTAATACTGCTTTTTTCAACTACTTTTTTCTCCTGTAAAATCTCAGTCCTGGGAAGTTCAGCTCCCATTTCCACAATACTCTGACAGAAAGAACAAAGCCCTGTTTCGCCAGTTACTTCCCTGCCACAAATGGGACAAATATTATCCGGTGTATCAAAAGGACCAAATATTAAATCTGGTGTCTCTTTTATTAGAGTTAAAAACGGTTTCATTTTTTCCCGGTTTAATTCCTGCCCCAAATCATCCCAGCGTTTGGTGATATTTCCCTCAGCCAGGTCGTTTATCGTAAGCGGAATACTTCCCAGGATAAACTTAAGTTTACCGTTAAAAGCCTGATAAATTATTTTTTCAACTCGCCCTTTTATTTCCTGAAGTTTTTCTAAATCAGAATAAGGAAGGAGTAATGTGAAGCGGCCCCCGCCAATTAGAAGAATGCTTGGTTCTAAAAGGCCTAACTCTTCAACCAGATAGAGAGCTATCAGCCGGTTTAAATAGCCTACTAAAAAAGAACGGCCCCTGAGGTTTTTAGCTGCATTATCCAAGGGAATATCGTACAAGAAGTCCTGAATCCCGGCGATATCGCCACCTACCAGTAAGAAATAGGGCTTTTGTAACTCGGAAGCCTGATAATTTTTATTTTTCAAATGCTGGTGGATTTTTTGCAAAGTCGGTTCGGGTATATCTTCCTTATAGAGAGCAGCAGCAATAGCAGCAGTAGTTCTGGCATGGTCATAGAGGGAGATGGTAGCCCGGGAGTAGAACGCCGCAGAAGGAATAAGGGTTAAGTATTTTTGGAGGAGATACAATGTTGCATTGAGATTATTTTTAACTTTTGAAAATTCCTGATTAAAACTATCCCAGAGCTGTTTATAGCCATTGCCATTTAGGGTTGCTTTTCTTTTATCGGCAACGGGAAAAGGTGGTTCATCAGGTTCATAGAGCTTTAAAGGAATGTACTGTTCTCCTTCCGCTCCCCGGCTTAATTTAATGCGGGAAAACAGCGAAATCAGCGGTTCGTCGGCAACATTTCCTCCCGGAGATTGATCCTCCCTTTCTCCGGCGGATAGTTTATCGGCAATTGCTAAGATGTAATCATCTTTTGTTTCAGGGTCATGGTGGTTTGCAACCAGGGCCACCAGCTCTTCGCTGGCAAAGTTATGGTGGACAAAAGTGCCGGATAGTTCCTGGTGTTTTATTTGTTTATTTTCTGCCCGCTGCCAGAACTTCCCGATATCGTGCAAAAGCCCCGCCCAGTAGATATTTTCAATCATTTTCCCCCTCCTTTCGTCAGAAATTGTGAATTTAATACATTTTTATAATTCTTTATAAAATTTGTTTTTCCTCTTTTGGCATTATTTAAAACTTTTGGTTTATAATATTTTTTCAATTCTTCATTTTCCGGTAAATCTTCCATACTGCAATTATTCAGAATTTCTTTGATTTTCTTCATTTTTGCGTAATGATCCCGGTAAGCTAAAAATTTACTTGCTGTAAAATTCATTTTATGGGGGTAATAATGAACATGTTTTTTGTTGGCAATTAAAACCTGCTGTTCAGGCTTTATATACACTATCTCGGCCACCAGCAAAAACTTTCTAATCTCGTTTTTTCATCCAAAGGAATTTTCTGTAAATTGTTACATCTATAATAACATATCTTGCCGGGTTACATTCGTCATCCCTTTGTTGTTTAAAAATTTTCATGATTATTTTACAAAGATAAGTCGGAAAAATTTTTTCCAAAAATAAAAACGACCCGAAGGCAACACTGCCTCCGGGCAACTTCCTTTTTAAATGCTTTGATTAAAACGTTCCAAAGCAGGTCGTTCTCCTCGGCCATATTTCAATCCCAGATTGGTTCGATTAAGACTTTGTATTTTTTTCCTTACTTGTATATTCGCTTTTTAGGCATAAGATATATTAAGCATGCATTCATGATAGTTCTTTATATCATAGTCACTTTCACTAAAATTGATCCATGGCTTATTAGAAACCTTTTCTGCCATTTGATACTTACCTCCCATAAAAAGGCATAAAAATACCACCTCAACCTGTTCGGCTGGGTGGTTAATGGAATATTACTTTAATTTTCGTAGCTAATTCCTTAATTGGTATCCCGTCAATTTTGAACTCATTTAAGAATTCCTCAATTGTATCATATTCCTTGTGTGTCTCAGGCTTATCGTATTCAGCAATGTGAACTTTTTCAAAATAAGATAGCGAATAGTCCTTCCCGTTATATTCAAATTCAATTTCTCGAATAGTTTCTAAGTCTTCGATAAACTCTTCTAAACTCCTATAAACATCATACATCATTTTTCATCACTCCAAATGTCATTCACCTTTTCCTTTTTCCCTGGTTGAGTGTTTAATTATTCGCCAAACCACTTCGCTAATTTTATCTTCCTCGATTGTTTCTAACTCACCATCACCAAATTCTACTTCATAAGCTTTAGGCAAATCTTTTACATCAAAAACATGAACAACAGTTCCCTCACGCCCATCCTTAGTTCTGACAACATCAAGCTCGTCAATCTTCTTTATTCCTCCCTCCAATTATTCATCCACATAGTTTTTTACTAACCAAAACTTACCTGTTTATTTACCTTAATCCACGGTTACCTCTATTGTTCCCAACATTAGTTTTTTCCCTTTAATACTGCAGTAAATTACTTAAGTTTTCTATAGCATTTTTTTATATTATCCTGACCCATACCCAGCCTTATGATGCCCCCAGTAAGGGGAAAATTGAGCGGTTCTTTGGTACGGTTAAAACTCGTTTCTTTCCTTTATTGAAAGAAAAGCCGGTTACTTCTTTAGAGAAACAGACCAAAGCTCCTTTTACTAAGGAAATCAAAACCGCTGACTCTTTCCCTTCTGCTTCTTATTCCGAAGCTTCGGCCCGACTTCTTCATCTTTCAGGCCTTCCTCATCTTTTAGATAAACTTACCTTAAATCAGAAAAGGCCTCTTGCCCAAAGAATCGCCATGAGTTATAAGGTTAAGCCTTTAACCCGGGAAGAGGTTGCAGGCTACACCCAGCATCATATGGAGCTTGCAGGAGCTAACCATAATATTTTTTCCGAGCCTGCCATCGAAGCTATTGCCTCTTTATCCCGGGGGTGGCCCCGGCTTATCAATAAACTCGCCACTCATTGCTTGCTTTATGGTTTCCAGGCTAAAAAGGAAATCATTGATGCTGAGGTAGTTAGGTTAGCTGCTCAGGATACTGGTTTCTAATTTTGCCCGGTCGCACTTATGCGGCCGGTTTTCTTTTTATTTTTCTCTGCTAAAATACCGTGATATTTTGCAAAAGGTTATACTGACCTACCAAAATAATTTGCAATTTTTGCAAATTACAGCCTACTTCTATGCTATTTTATTTTGAAATATTGGTGCCCAAATAATTTGCAAGTTCACACGTATTAAAAAAGCTGTAGGGCCATACGTTTCAATCCCAAATTGGTTCCATTAAAACAGGAGGATGATAATCATGTTATTAAGCGAATTGCTTGTTTCAATCCCAAATTGGTTCGATTAAAACCTGAAGCAATCCAGAAGTTGGCGGAGGACTTTGAAAGTTTCAATCCCAGAATGGTTCGATTAAAACTTGGTTTTCCCATACTGGTCGGTCATGTCAGTTTGAGGTTTCAATCCCAGAATGGTTCGATTAAAACCAAAATCACCTCCGGACCGCAAAGCAAGGTCGGTGAAGTTTCAATCCCAGAATGGTTCGATTAAAACGTAAGAGTCTATTTAGAGCAGGAAAATGGGTATTTAGGTTTCAATCCCAGAATGGTTCGATTAAAACGGAATTTAGGTATATCGCTTATTATATTTCTTTCTTGTTTCAATCCCAGAATGGTTCGATTAAAACATTGAAGGACTGGTTTTCTTCATTAAATTTAGAAGAGTTTCAATCCCAGAATGGTTCGATTAAAACGCATTTGCCAATAAATCAGTAAAGTTAACACCTTGGTTTCAATCCCAGAATGGTTCGATTAAAACCATATGGACTGCTTAAACAAGACTATCAGCATGCAAGTTTCAATCCCAGAATGGTTCGATTAAAACGTGGTAGCTGTCGCCATAGTCCGCGTTTTTCCTGGCGTTTCAATCCCAGAATGGTTCGATTAAAACTTTTTGAACTGACCAGCAGGAGAGTGGATTATTCAAGGTTTCAATCCCAGAATGGTTCGATTAAAACAATTGATTAAACAACACGATTTATTGCCAGTTAAATGTTTCAATCCCAGAATGGTTCGATTAAAACCAAAATCTGCGTTTCAGGGCTGGAAATAATTTTCAGGTTTCAATCCCAGAATGGTTCGATTAAAACAAAGTCGGTGGACCACGGCCGTATAAACGTGGGAGGGTTTCAATCCCAGAATGGTTCGATTAAAACATTCCACCCGGAGGTGCTGAGAGTTGATATTCTTGAGTTTCAATCCCAGAATGGTTCGATTAAAACAGAGCTGGCGAAAACAAGACCGAATTGATTGGCAGAAGTTTCAATCCCAGAATGGTTCGATTAAAACCCTACCGTATTTATCTCGTTCTTGGACGTCTTTC
Source organism: Carboxydothermus hydrogenoformans Z-2901 (assembly GCF_000012865.1). Taxonomy (GTDB): domain Bacteria; phylum Bacillota; class Z-2901; order Carboxydothermales; family Carboxydothermaceae; genus Carboxydothermus; species Carboxydothermus hydrogenoformans. Next base: position 1,927,381 of record NC_007503.1, read on the forward strand.
TGGTTTCAATCCCAGAATGGTTCGATTAAAACCATGCCGGCAGGATACAGCTCCCGATGCCGGGTGTGGTTTCAATCCCAGAATGGTTCGATTAAAACAAAGTTGGGTATGTATTGGACGGTATTCGGCCGTAGTTTCAATCCCAGAATGGTTCGATTAAAACATAAAGACTTTCACAAACCGACAAGGTGAAATTATAGTGTTTCAATCCCAGAATGGTTCGATTAAAACTTCGCCAGCGGCTTTCTTGGTTTTCTTTTCTTTTACCTCGTTTCAATTCCAGAATGGTTCGATTAAAACCTGATATGTTTAAGCAGTTTTTAGGGAAGGTTTGGCGTTTCAATCCCAGAATGGTTCGATTAAAACCAGAATATAGTAAATGAATTAGAAGCTAATAAGCAAGTTTCAATCCCAGAATGGTTCGATTAAAACTTCTACATTATAACCATAATCCTCAAATAATTTTTGTTTCAATCCCAGAATGGTTCGATTAAAACCAGGTTGTGGTCTAAATCCATGTCTGCGACTATATGTTTCAATCCCAGAATGGTTCGATTAAAACATGGGAGTTTGAGGTAAGCAGGCAGGCGGTAAGGATGTTTCAATCCCAGAATGGTTCGATTAAAACTTAGGTGGCTTTAATCCTTCGGCCTGCCATAGTTTGTTTCAATCCCAGAATGGTTCGATTAAAACCCAAGTACAATCAGCGGCTTTTTGAACACCTCGCCTTTGTTTCAATCCCAGAATGGTTCGATTAAAACTACGGTAGACTGTAAAGTTTCCAATTGAAATATCATTGTTTCAATCCCAGAATGGTTCGATTAAAACTCTGGTGATGATATGATTTGTCTTTTTGTTACTGAGTTTCAATCCCAGAATGGTTCGATTAAAACCTTAATGCTAACTGCACCTTGTTAACCCCCTTTTAGGTTTCAATCCCAGAATGGTTCGATTAAAACCTCGCCCCAATCGTGCAAGGTCAATTGGTAAACGTTCGTTTCAATCCCAGAATGGTTCGATTAAAACTTTTGTGGAAATGTTGCAAACAGTGAAGGGTGTCAAGTTTCAATCCCAGAATGGTTCGATTAAAACTCCAATCGTAATCTTTCATATATTCACTTCTTGGAGTGTTTCAATCCCAAAATGGTTCGATTAAAACCCAGTTTAGCATAATATTATTATCTTCTACTGTTCCGCGTTTCAATCCCAGAATGGTTCGATTAAAACAAGAAGAAGCCAGGGAGTACTGGGCAAAGTTTATGCGTTTCAATCCCAGAATGGTTCGATTAAAACTTCTTTCTGGTGCTGGGTATCTCATTGCACTTTTGGGTTTCAATCCCAGAATGGTTCGATTAAAACAGTAAAATAGCTATTTGTACATACAATAGCCCCATTGGTTTCAATCCCAGAATGGTTCGATTAAAACTACATGTTTGCTTCTTCATCTTCGACCATCTTAATGGTTTCAATCCCAGAATGGTTCGATTAAAACGAATCATTCAAAAGTAAACAACTTGCAGAAATTGCTTGTTTCAATCCCAGAATGGTTCGATTAAAACGGTTTATGTAAGTATTAATAATTTGCTGGTAACGTAGTTTCAATCCCAGAATGGTTCGATTAAAACTGCCATTTTTTATAAAGAATTTTATTCATCTCTTTTGTTTCAATCCCAGAATGGTTCGATTAAAACAGGCAGGTAATGGGTAATGCAGCTTGAGGAAAAAGTATGTTTCAATCCCAGAATGGTTCGATTAAAACTGAGAAAATTTCTTACGATGAAATAGCAAGAAATAGTTTCAATCCCAGAATGGTTCGATTAAAACGAAAACCGCATGACGCAAAAAGAACTGGCCATGCGTCTGTTTCAATCCCAGAATGGTTCGATTAAAACAACACTTTTGAGATTACTACTTCTGTATATTGGAAAATGCAATCCCAGAATGGTTCGATTAAAACAACTTGGCTTGAATAGCGTTACTAAAACAGTTTTCAGGCGCAATCCCAGAATGGTTCGATTAAAACAACGGGTTCAAGGGAAGTATTAAGCCATTTGAAAATAAGGCAATCCCAGAATGGTTCGATTAAAACAACTTAGATGAAAAAAACAAGTAGTGAAAAGTGAGTGAAGCAATCCCAGAATGGTTCGATTAAAACAACCATACTGGCCGAATTGTAGAGGTAATTAAAAAAATGCAATCCCAGAATGGTTCGATTAAAACAACGGGTTCAAGGGAAGTATTAAGCCATTTGAAAATAAGGCAATCCCAGAATGGTTCGATTAAAACAACACCTCACAAAAACCATCCGGTTTGTTTACTTCCGAAGCGCAATCCCAGAATGGTTCGATTAAAACAACGATAATCGGGTTAAACAAGCTGTCTATAATTCTCTGGCAATCCCAGAATGGTTCGATTAAAACAACTTAACGGGACTAACAAATACACGGGGACAGCTTACATGCAATCCCAGAATGGTTCGATTAAAACAACGTTGTGTATTCTGTCGCTCCTACACCAATTCTTACTTGCAATCCCAGAATGGTTCGATTAAAACAACGTATATGTCCATCGTGATTTGAACGCTTGAATGACCGCAATCCCAGAATGGTTCGATTAAAACAACGTGCCAGCAGCGCCAGCATCACCAGTGGCCACATCAGCAATCCCAGAATGGTTCGATTAAAACAACTGGGACTGCTTTTTTATGTATTGCGTGAGAACGCAGATTGCAATCCCAGAATGGTTCGATTAAAACAACCCATAATTAATTATAAAAGAAAAAGATTTTTAAAGAAAGAAGAAGTTTACATTTTTCAATGTTAATATTGGTGCATAGTGGTAAATTTCCACTAAACGCTTAATTCTCAAGGCTTAAAGGCTATTTTTGCCCTTTCGTCGACCTTCCTGGATTTTGGGGGTAACCGCAGGTCGACGAAAAAATTTGTATATTTTTTAGTTTATTTGCATAATTTTTCGTTTTACCGGTGAAATTTTGGCCTTATTAAGGCATTTATTCATAGTATATGCACTTTTTTCGTCGACCTCACTAAGCTAAGTTCAATATTTCACATAAAAGGCATAATTAAAGCATATTGGTTTCACCTCCTTTTTGAATACCCAAAAGCTCCCGGGAAGAATATTTCATGGAACCAAAAATATAAAACAGCACTGAATCCTCATCTTGATTAATTATCCTCGAAAGCTCTCCTTTTAACCGGCGAAAATTTGCTTCGGTAATTTCTCCTTCCAAAACCGAGTTCTGCACCCAGTAAAGATATTTTCGAGCCGTTTTTAAGACTTTGGCAACTCGTTTTTGATTTACGTCATAAACCAGAATGACAAACAAGCTACCACCTCGAAACAAAAGGTTCAAAGGGCTTTTCTCCCAGCAAATGCTTTTCCAGTTTATACAGTTCTAAGCGAATTAAAAAGCGGTACGACACATCCCTCTTTAATTCCGGATGTTTAATAGTGGTTTTCAATTTTTCTTCAAATTCGGTAATAAAAAGTTTTTTCCCTTCAGTTGTCAGAGCAAAGCCTTCTAATCCTTTTTCAAAATGCTCTTTTTTAATTTCTTTTCGTCCAATTAAACTAAAAATTGTCCTATCAACAATTATGGGCTTAAATATTTCGGCAATATCTAAATTTAAGGTAAAGCTTCGAAAATTGGTAGCATGTAAAAAGCCAATCCGCGGATCCAAATGGGTTTTATAAATTTCACTAAGGACAGCAGAATAAAGTAAAGAATTGCCAAAACTTATTAAAGTATTTAAATAATTTTGGGGAGGCCGACGGGTTCTTTTTTCATATAAAAAAGTTTTATCCTGCAAAATTACGTCAAAAGCTTGATAATAGGTTTCCCGGATATTACCTTCCAGGCCTAAAAGCTCATTTGGCTCTTTCGCCTCCGTTACCTTATTTAGATAGTTCTCAACTAACTCAACGTTACTTTCTACCTCTTTTCCCCGCTGGGCATAATACTTTAATACCTGCAAAATATTGCGAGCACTCCCTTTTACTATTGCCCGTCCTAAGAATATTCTCTTACTTTGATCGGAAAAATGCTCCGCCTGCTTTAAAATCATGTAGCCCGAATTATAATGCTCCCGGGGATAAAAAGTTCCCATGTAGTAGCCGTAATGATTAAAATAATGGAGGATTATTTCGTTCTGGGATAAAAATTCCACCAGTTTCCGATTAAATTCCACTTCACCGAAAACAAAAATTTCTCCCACATCTTCCACCGGCAGGTACTTTTTGAGTCCTTCACTTTCAAAATAAAGGGTATTTCCTTTTCGCTGCAGTTTTCCATCCGAAAAAAGGTAGATAGCCTTACGCATTTCTCCCCTCCTATGCTACACAAAACTCAAGATAAGCACATTTTTTACAAAAGGGAGTTTTTTGGTACGGCGGGGGCGTCTCTTGATAGATAATCCGCAAAATGTCTTTCTCCGCTGCAACAAGCTTTGCTTCATCTTCAGGAGTTAATCTTACCTTTTCGCGCTTCTTTTCTTCAGGGTACGATAACTCCCCGGCAATTTCGACGCCCCGCCTCTTAAATTCCAGTAAGTAATATAAAAGCTGCATCTTCGATGCTTCTTTAAACTTTGAGCTTTTCTTTATTTCATAAACCAAAAGCTCCCCGTCTTCCCGGGTAATAAGGTCAATTTTACTTCCTCCAAGAACCATTTCCCTGACCCCCGGCTTCTTACTCTGGGCATGAATTACCCTGCCTAAATCCAAAAGTTCATTGTCTTCGTCGGGAGTAATCTTCCGCCCCATAAACCAGACCTGCCGGGGACAAATGTAGTAATACCAGATTAAAGTTCCGCCAATGCTAATTTCACTCATGTACCCTTCCCCTACAATATTTTTTAAATCGCGGGCAGAAGCCAGCCCTCCAATTTAATTAGCCGGCTGAAACCTGCCCTACCTTTATAAAATTTCAAATTCTTCCCGCCCCAGGGTTACCCGTTTAAACCCGGTTTCCAAAGAGTAATAATCTTCAAGGTATTCTAATGGTAGCCGGAAAAACGAACCTGCCTGTTCCAATCCCCGGATGTTGCTTTGATTTTTTTCCAAACCCGGGACGGAAATAATATACTGAGCAAGTTTTGATTTTAGTTTTAAATAGTTTGTCCGCCGTTTTTGGTCATCACTTTCCTGGATTACACCTTTTTTGTACTCTTCCCAGATCAATTTAGCTTCCTCATCAAGCTCCACAAAGACATCCACATAAAAAGGGATTTCCGTAATTAGTTTAAAATCACTTATCACCGGACTGCCGTCAGGGGCATCGGCAAAAGAAAGATTTAAAATTGCTTCCAATGTTTTCTTTCCCTGACTGTCGGATAAAAGCTTTTCTGCGGTAATCTTTAAAAAATACCCACCAATTAAATTCCCAAAAGCCTTTTCCTCGATTTCCCGGGCTTCTTCCAGTAACTCCCGGGTTTGCTTTAAAAGCACCGGACCGTAAATCCGGGTAGCAAAATCTTTTCCCTCATCGGTAATCAGGTTCATAAGTATAACTTCTCCCAGCTCTTTCTGGCCACTACGGTTACATCTCCCTGCTACTTGAATAACCGAATCCAAAGGCCCGGCGTCTCGGATAACACAGCTTGCATCTAAATCCACTCCCGCTTCCACTACCTGGGTGGATACTAAAACAAAAGGTTTATTTTGCTGGTTTAATTGCTTTATTGCTAAAAGTCGTTGACTTCTTTCTTTGGGAGTAATGTTGGTTGAAAGATAAAATAAGGGAATCCCTAAATCCAGTTCTTTTATTTTCCGGTAAAGCTCAATGGAAGATTTTATGGTATTTACTACAATAAGATAAGATTTATCTTTGCTATATTTTTCCTTAAAACTTCGGACAAATTCAGCGATGGTCATTTTTTCCGGCAAATAAGAAAGCTTTACCCGATTTAATGCCCCAAACATTTCGGCAATTTCTTCTTCCGTCCCTGCCAGCTCAATGCATTCTTCCGGCGAAAAAATTAAAGGTTTCGTTGCGGTCATTAAAATTACTTTACAGTCAAGCAATTTCACCGCCTGCAAAAATATCTCCCGCACCGCCCCCCAGTATTCAAAAGGAATATTTTGTACCTCATCCAGTAAAATTATGCTTCCGGAAAGTTTATGAAATTTTTTAAGAAGCCGATTTTTAAAACCAAAAAAAGTATGAAAGAGCTGGACAAAAGTTGTCACAATAATTTCACTTTCCCAGCTTTCGGTAAATAAAAGAGCTTTTTCCACTTCAATTTCTTCCTTTTCCACCCGAAAAGAAAGATCCGCTAAATGATGGTGCTTTATAAGGTACAGGCTTTCATTTTCTGGAAAATCCGTAACCTTAGTTTCTAAAATCCTTTTAATTACCTCATAATTCTGGTCAATAATTGAGGTAAAAGGCAGAGCATAGATAATCCTTGGCGTATACCCTTTTTCCCGGGCGATAAGCTCTCGAAGCTTAAAAGCAGCCCCTAAACCTGCCAAAGTCTTTCCACTTCCGGTTGGTGCAGTTAAGGAAAATATCTCCCCTTCAAAATGCTTTTCTACATTACTTATAACTTTCGCAAATAAATTTTGCCTTAATGTATTTACATAGCTTTTTTCCGCCTTTTGGGAAAGTTCTTTTTGATATTCCGCCATTACAGAAAACGGAAGTTCTTTCCTTGCAAATTCTTTGAGAGCTTGAGCGGCGCTTTTTTTATCCGAGTCTATTAATAATGAATATAAGTACAGCGTTGCAAAGTAAAAAAGAAATCTAATTTCTTCCTCCTCCTCGGTCAAATCCTGATATAAGGTATAAAGCCGGCCAAGATAATCCTGATAATTTCGGGTAAATTCCCCAAGGGGCAAATATTTAAATCCGTGTTTTTGCCAGAGCTCTTGATTTTCCCGGTCTATTTCAGGGTTCAATAAAAGGTCCTCTAACTGCATCTTTAAAATTTCCAGTTTATTTTTTAAACTTTCGTTGTAGACAGCATTTTCCCGCAAAGCTCTTTTGGAAGCAAGATTATTTAAAGGATGATCAAGATCTCCGTGATGCCTTAAAACAGCCAAAAAAATTAATAAGGCAAGGTACTGGTGAGACCCTTCAATGTTTTCATTAAGAAACTGAGCCGAAGCCCACACCGCCGATAAAAAAGCATGGTGAGACAGAGGCCCCACCGCTTTTTTATTTACCAGATGGTCCTGAAAGTACGAGGTATATTTGCCAAAATCATGGCCAAGCCCTGCCGCTTTAAGGCTTTTTAAAAAAGCCTCCCGGTCTAAACCCGGAAGGCCTTGAAACTTTTTTACCATGCTGGCAGTTACTTCCTGCAGATGGTCTTTTAAGAGCTTTTCTGCACCGGTATCAAAGTGGGAATAATAGACCATCAAATCACCCCTGGCTCTAAAAATAAAATCACATCACCCAAAGAATCAATCTTAATTGCCGGTACGCTAAATTTACCGCCTACCTTTTTCCCGCCGATTTCATAAACCACCGAAGCCGTAGAGGCTATGGACCGGTCGGGATTAAAGGAAAAGGGCATTTTTTCCTTTAAATACCTTAAATCTTCACCATGAAGCGTAGAAAATAAAAGCTCTTCGTCCTTTAAAAGCTCAAGATTCACGACGGTATCAACAAAATTTGTTTCTAAAGCTGTCCCCGGGAAGACACCCAGAAAATCAATTTTTGCTAAAAATTCGCTTCGCCCTAAATAAACGGGAAACTTTGGCCCCAGAGCAAGTTGTTTTGCCAATTCCTCCTGAAAACTCGGGTCATCATGGTAAAAGTATACCCGATAAATAAGTTCTCTTCCCCGCACCGGCAGAATTATTTCAGTGGGTATCATCGTTGGCCCGCCGGAGCCGTTAACTTCTTTAAGCGTTTTGGTCCGGACAAATTTTACCGTTTGCATAATTTTCCGGACCGGTGTCATTAATCTTAAGGCATAGTGGGCTTTATTTCCAGTTAAAAGGCTATAATAACTATCTTTCGGTAGCCCCAGCACAGCCGCAATAATTCCCGCCAGCGTAGTTCTTGCGGGAAAAGCATAGCTTAAGGAAGAAGAGTTGGTATAAAACTTGCGGAAGTGGGCTGCAGGACCGCGAATTTCAAAAACTATTACTTTCCGCATTGCCTTCAGCCCTTTCTTAATAATTTAGAATACTTACCTTAGAATCCCCCAGCTTTTCCGCAAGTAATCGGGCAAAATTCTTTGCTTCCCCGTGATAGGTGGTTTTTAGATTATGGTCAAAATACAGTAGAATCTTAGTAATCTTCGGATTATTTTCGGCCAACAAATCAACAAGTTTCCCCGCTTCCAGGGAATAATCGGTTATATCCCTCAAACCTTCTTTCGGATTAACTTCAAGAAAGCTTCTAAAATCCCCCAGATAGGTAGTATCGTCTACATACTCCACTCGAAGATACAGCCTTGGATACTGGCCGATTTTACTCCGGGTGGCTAAAAGGGGAATGGCTTTAACAAGTGCCTCATCTAATAAAGATAAGGTTTCCATATCTAATTGCGTAAACTTTGCCCGGTGCGCCGCGACAATTCCGTGAAAAGCAATTAAAGAGTAATAAAGGCGGTAGTCTTTGCCCATAGTCCCCTGTTCATTACCGCTTGTACTGCTAAAGCGAGAAGTTATAGTGTTTGATTCCACTAACTCTACTTTGTTTAAAGAATAACCCCAGTTAAACTGAACCGGTCCGGTAAAGGTTAATGAACTTCCGCCGTCTTCGCTTTTAATGGGCATGGTTGCACCAAAAAGGCGAACATCGACAAGTTTTTCTAATAACACAGGCACATCGTCTTTACTTATGTTTTTACTTGTTTTACCAAGCAATTTTTCCAGTCTCTCGGTGGCGTTTACCGTTTCTCCTTCAACTTTGGCCACAAATATTTCTTTTCCCTTTTCCTGTAAGTAATCCCGAACATATCGCTTTAGACGGACATCGGAGACGAGATTGGTTTTAGTTTCATAATCCATCCGCGGCCGATTTTCATCATCGGGATCGCCATTGGGATTGGTAAGCTTGGCATCGTAAATAAATAAAATTTCACTATTGTTCTTTATTAATTCACCCATTTACATCCCCTCCACTTCAGCTTTTTCAACTTTGGCCCGGGATAAGATTTTCCCGGTAAGATAGCTGTAGCCGGATAAAAGATAAAACACATTTTCCTGTTCCGATAAACTCCACCGGGGAATTTCCCGGTCTAAAAGCTTTTTCATACTGTTGTAGATTTTCTCGGTACCGGGATTTAATTTTTTGTACTGGAATAATTTCTGGTGTACTTCATTGGCAAAAGAAATAATCCGGCGTAAGCTCATCCCCTGATAAGTTAGTTTATTTAAAATGGCTTTATTGAGATTACTCTGATGCTGGGCAGAAGCTATTTCCCCTACCAGCACCCCCAGAAGAAACAGAGCAGCCTGCTGTGGTGTATAGCCCATATCCCGGATGTACTCTAAGTCTTCAGCTTTTAAGTCCAACTCTAATTCCACCGCCTCCACCTCCTTTGGCAGAATTTCAAGTTCCTGTAAAAATAAATTTAAAAGGTTGGCCCGAAGGCAAGCTTTGGCCAGTTCAATTTCCTTATACTTTTCACTTCCCGGATTGACATTAAAACCTTCCTTTGTAAAGGCAAAAATTTTAAAAAGTTCAATATGCTGACGGATGATAAAGCTTTTTTCCACCGGGTGTCCGGTAAAAATGGACTCAAGTAAGTCTAAAAATTTCCGGTATTCAACACTGTTTTTGCCTTTTTGCTGAGGAATCTGGTAGTAAATGCGGTTTAGGTTTAAAGAAAGTTCCGGCAGAAGCTGGTTAAAGTGTTTCTTGTAAACTTCATTTACTTTCTGAAAAAGCTGCAGGATTTTAAGAATACGACTGGGGGGTATGTCTTTAATAAGTTTTAGCACTTTAAATTCCGCTTTATTTTTTTGGTAAAACAAGAAATTAAAAATTAGCTGATTATAGATTTTCCGGTTTTCAAAATAATCGCTAACCATTTCTTCGTACCCGGCAATCTCACTATAACCTTTAAGGTTGTTAAAACTATTATTGGTAAATTCCATCCATTTTTGAAACTGCTGCTTTTTTAAATTTACCGGAAAAAGGAAACCCGGAATGATGAACAGGTTTAAATTCCCAAGGCGGTTATTGAACTTATTTTGAATAAAGCTTTCAGCAATCAATAGTTTTTTATAACATTCGGGACACAGTGAGTAGTTTTTATAGAAGTTCTTCTTATCGTGATTGCTGGCATAACCTATTTTATCGGTGATATAGTACTTAAATTTTAACTTAGTAGTATCGGAGGTTATTGGACCAAAATTTCCACAAGCGTGGCATACCCCCTCTTCCCCGGCAAAAATATCAAAAACTTTTGCTGCTTCTACTTTTTCCTGGTACTCCCTGTAATCTACCCCTTTTTGCCCATCAAAATAAATGGTATATAGTGCTACTTCTTTTTCACTTAGGCCAGTCTGATCTTTAATCCATTTACTAAATTCTTTAGCTACCGCCTGGGCTAAATTTTTACCTTTAGGATTTTCTTTGATTAAGTCAAGTAATTTGCTGCCTTTGTATCCTGGCAGCATCTCCAGGTTCAAAATGTAGCGATAGCGGTTCTCGGCCCCCTCCTTTACGCCGGTATCAAAAAAGTAAAGGTCTAAAACTTTTTGCACATTCTGGGCTAACTTCGACCCCTCGGGTAAAACCTCCAGTAAATTGGGAAGCGTTTGGGATACTAAAAATGATAGATTGTTTGTCGATAGATACCACTGGGGACTACTGCTGCCGTCGGCATTTCCTACCCAGAGATATTCTCTTTCCGTAACTCCGGGAGTAATTTCCTTGGGAGTGATTTTCAAAGAGTTATTAGCAGTGGCAAAATCAATTATTACTACGTGCTGTTTTTTGCCACCCTGGTCTTCATCAATTTCTAAGCAAAGGTTTTCCAAAAATCCCCCCGAAGCGTGTTCTGTGGCAAGTCTCCCCACTTCCCGCACTGCTTCTAACACCTGATCACCTCCCTGTAAAATTTTTAATTTTAATTATAAAAATAGGTACCAAAAAAATTTTTCCAGTAAATTTACTCCACAAAACCAAAGCCCATACTGTTCTTTTCCCCAAAGCCTGCATAATAGCCCAGGCTTATTAACTCGGGATTTGTTTTAATTTTAAAAGGAGCACAAAGTCCACGGATTTTCTGGTCTTTATAAGTTATTAAGCGGGTAGGAAGTTTAGTTTGAAAATGCCTTTCATCGAAGGCAAAGTCGAAATAATCTATCCGGGGTTCGCAGCCGTAGTAAACCAGGTATTTGTTTTTAAGGTTGTTTAAGAGCTTTTCCTTGTATAAGGCTTTATCTTCAACGTAGGACAGATAGGTAGGAGTGGCCTTCTCCTGACTTTTTATCGCTAAAACCAATGGTGACTTTAAAGTAAATAACTCTTCATCGGTAAAGTTTCTAAGAGGAATTGCCGCGATTTCTATGATACTTACCGGTAAAGTAATGATTTTGAAGTTTCGAAGAGCCCAAAGACCAGATGTTAAATAGTCAATAAACTCCGGCAGGGGAGAAGATACGGTAAAACTTGCCGTACCGGGGAAAACGATAATTCCTTCTTTTGTAGTTTTATAATTGGTAAAAGAAAGCGGGGAAAAAGTAAAAAACTTAAATGTTTTCTTGCCCTTGCGAAAACCAATATCATGGAGAAAAGTAGCAAGTTTTGCCGACTCTACTCCTAAACCCCGGTAGATTAGGGCTGTCAAAGCGTGTTGATAGTTGTAAGGTAGTAAGGCCTTACTTCTAACCTCGAATTTTATCAGCGCTCGCAATTACCCCAACCCTTTCCCTTTTATTCCATCCCGTAAGATTTAGGCAAATTTTTTACCTTTCTCGCTAAAATCTGGCAATATGCTACATTAATTATTTTCTTTGTATTTTTTGGTTTTCCTGCTTTATCGTTTATTATTTTACTAAAGGCCTGCAAAAAAATTTTTCCAAAAGAAAACTCCGAGGAAGTCTTTTTTGATATTCCTTCCTCGGAGTAAAAGGTTTAAATTTCTTTTTCAGGCAAAAACATCCCTTTTTAATAGTATAATTTTGGCTGGGGAGGGATTATCATGAAGGTTTTCGCTTTAATTTCTGATATCATCTATTACATTTCAACAATTTTGTTTATTTTGTTTCTTGCTGGAGTTGTTTTAGCTTTTTCGAGTATTTTTGGAGCTATATTGGGAGCTATTCTGCAAACTATTGGCGGCAAGTGGGCTTTTTGGCCTGGCTTTGTTCTTGGAGCAATAATTTTTATCATTTATTTATACGAAAATATCTTTGGTGATGATAAAACGAAAAAATCACCTTCTTTGTTTGTAGCAAAACGCCGTATAAAATTGGTAAAACATTATTTTAGAAAAAATGATCAAGTAAACATTATGTCATAACCTTTTCCTTGTTTGCCCGATTTTCCTTTTCTTCTTCCAATCTGCTGTCTAAAATGTAAAGCCGATTTTTTTGGCTTTCATGGTATTGTTTGAATGCATCTTGAAAAGGTTTACTTTCCTCTATGGAGACATTGTTATAAATTTCCTCTATAATGTTCAACAGAACTTGCTCCGTAATTTTTTGTTCATCACCGAACCATGCCAGCTAGCATAATGCAAAATGCTTTTCGTTAATATATTTAAACTCCTTACTTTTGACAAATTTACTTCTTTTTTGTATAAACGCGGCAATAAGTCAATATTTCCTGAAGCCTTTCCATCCCTTTATCGTAGGTCAGGCAAAATAAAAAATCCTGTTTTATATGGTAAAGAGCGGAAAATAACAGTCCCAGCACCATTCCAAGAAGCAATAAATAGAATTTTTACTATTCCTCCGTTTCCTTTTTAATCTTAGTAAACCTCGATTTCCCAAAAAAATAAATTCCTAACAAGATTAAATCCATCTTCCAAAACATTTTTATCAACATACAGCTTATACTTTAAAAAATTTTTTCACAAAACTTTCCGTAACTCAGCAAAAGCTCCGGGAAGTAAAATATTAAAAAGTAAAAAAAGTAATTTTAGATTATGAATTGGCAGCTTTGTTTTTTGATTGAGCAACTTTGTTAATATGAGTTTTTAATATTTCTTGAACATCAGATTTATGATTTAAGATCATGTCAGTTAACGTCGAATCAGCTATTGTTTTTATTTCTGCTACCGAAAAACCTTCAGTACTATTTGCCAGATATTCTAAAAGTTCTGCATCTATACCTTTTTCAATTTTTTGACCTAAAAACAAATCAAAATATTTTTTCCGTGCCTCTTTATCGGGATTCGGAATTAGTATTTTTTGATCAAAACGTCCCGGCCTTAATATTGCCTCATCTAAAATATCTATCCGGTTAGTTGCCGCTATTAATAAAACATCATCAACCTTTTCAAACCCATCCATTTGCGTTAAAAGAATGTTTATTAAAATATCAGAAGCAGAATTAAGGGTTTCTGCCCTCCTCTTCTTAGCTATAGCATCTATCTCATCAAAAAAGATAATCGCCGGACGTAATGCTTTAGCATTGGCAAAAAGCTCAAGTAACGTCTTCTCCGCTGCCCCAACCAGTTGCCCTGAACTTATAATAGCACTGGCATTAACTACAAAAAACGGTAACCCGTAAGCCTGAGCTACTGTCCTGGCAAAGTTCGTTTTTCCATTGCCTGGCGGCCCATACAAAATAATGTTCTTCGGTACACTTAATCCCATTGCCCGAAATTTTTTGCTTGTTTCAGGATCTAAAACAATCTTTAAGCTCTTCTCAATACTCTCCACTGCTTCTTCCAGTCCGTATAAGCTCTTTAATATATTCTTATCTCCTTTTAAATAATGATATAGTTCATATTCATTTCCCATCGATACATATTTTACTACCTCATCAGTCCGTGACACCAACCGCATCGGCGCTACAAAATTCCATTCTTTATTATTAAAGTTAGTGGGCTTAACTTCTGAAATCCCATTAAATCCTTTTATTTTTTGACCTCCACTAAGATTAATTATTACAGTAGTTAAAGCGTCATTTAAAATATTATAGATAATACTTAAAACAAATTGCTGTAAACCCCAAATTAAAGCAAATACAATCATGAAAAAAACAATTTTTACCGCTCCATAACCCAGAAGAGAGCTGTACAAGGAATAATAAGGCAAATCTGAAGGAGAATATATTTGAAAGATCCTGTATGTATTCCAAAAAGTATAAGCAAACGACAAATTATAAATAAATTTTAAAAGCGTCTGAACAAAAATAAATATCCTCAGTACCATCCCTTACAACTCCTTGTGATTTGTACCTATCAGGTATTTAAGATTTAGGAAGAAAATCTACCATTGCCATATTCCAATTTTATTTTTTCTTGCAACATCTTGCATTTCTAAAAAAAGCTTTGTATAGGGGCTTAAGTTTTGATTCTTTCCATAACTTAAATATTGAGCATACCCATTAAGCAGTAATTTTACATTTAACATATGTTCCTTAGCTTCGCGCGGTTTGCCAGAAGTCGGTTGAATATCCCATATATATACCAGAGGGTAGCCCTTTTGGTTTTTTAAAATGTGTCCATCGCTAGTATATTCAAATTCTACCCAGACAGGCTTTTTTAGCCAATTCTCCCGTAAATATTTTTTAATATCTTGCTGATTTTTGGTAGTTTGAGTGGATAGTTTTATTCCAAATAATACCACCTTAAACTTCATACCGGAAATCTTAATTGTAATTACTTCACCTTGTACATCAGTAATAATTGCCGGTCTTGTTCTTTTCAGCATTTTTTCTTCAATTTTTGCTACATCCTTTGCCACCCATAAAATCCCTAACAAACTTAATATTACAAAAATTGCAACTAACCCATCGTGATGTTTAGTTTTGCTTGCTACGGACAATACCCAATACCCCCTCTTTTTTTAAACTACTAAAGATTATTGCTATTTCAAATAGCAATTATTTTGAAACATTTTTTATTCATTTTTTCTCCATTTATAAAAAATTTCCTGCTTTTTCACCACTATAATACAATAATCGACACAAAAAAACCCCAGCCTTTTAACTGGAGTCCTAATCTTTTAAAACCACTTCTTGCTAAAATCATAAAAACTGCTTCTTCCATTATTTTCAATTCCTCGCTATTTAGTGTGGGTAAGCAAAATTAAAAATCAAGATTTAGTTTGCCACCGACCAAATAAATTATAGTTGCAAAATTATTTAATGATCTATATCCCCGGGCTTTCCTTTTAACTGCTTGAATTACACTATTTAGGCCTTCGAGAATTCCATTATTTAAATTTGAGGAAAACCAATTTGAAACGCCATTCCAGTGATTTTTTATAATTTTTGCAGCTTCAATAATTGGTTCATGACGGCTATGGGTAGCCCAAAAGTACCACTTTTTCCAAAACTGTTCTGCTTCGACCCGTGATAACTGCCAAAGTTCTTGAAAACTTAACTTTATGTTATAGGCTTTTGCGGTTTTTATATTCCGATTTTTTAAGGATAACAGCTTTTCTTTTTGATTTTTTGTTAAATTTCTAATGCTTTTCAACCAAAGATATTTAGTACCTTTTAGTTCTGGACGTTCCTTTTGTTCTGCCCGGCGAACTTTGTCTACTGCTTCATTGATGATCTTCATTACATGAAATTTATCAAAGGTTAAATTAGCTTTTGGGAAAAATAAACGAGCTCCTTTAATAAAAGCAGGGGACATATCAATGCAGATTTCTTTTATTTTTTCTGGATTACCATTATGCAATAGTAACTCATTTCTGAATTTCTCTATAGTCTCAAAGTCTTTTCCAGGGGTTACAAAAAGTATTTTAGAACGTTCTAAATCAGCAAATATAGTTACATAATCATGTCCCCGCTTAAATGATGTCTCATCTACCCCTATTTTTGTAATATTTGAATAATCTTCTTTTTGCCGTGCTTTTGCAACATAATAAGAAAGAATTCGCCATAACCTGGTATCGTGTTCATTAACCATTCGGGCAATAGCTTTTACTGGCATTTCTTTAGCTAAGGTCATAATATAAACTTCAAAAAGTAAGGTAAAACCAGAACCGGGCCAATACCTTTATTGAAAAATATCGATATCTCTCGTTCTCATCACTTCTAATGTGATAATACCACATCAGAAGCTTTTACCCATACTATTTAGCGAAAAGCCTTTTTAAATTATTAAAAATACCTATTGTTTTAAACTTAAAAACAATTGGCTTGTTAATTTCTATGGCTCAAGCTATACAGCACCTACCGTTCCAACCGCATATATCGGTAACTGCACCAATGTCTCCACCCACATTTATTTTACGAGTATATAATACATAAATTTTCCTGCTATTTCTCCTATTTTTATTCCGCTTAATACTACAAGAGCAACTATTATAACTAACAAAGAAACCTTAATTACAGGATAATTATTCAATTTTTTTATCAAAAAATTGACACCATCCACTCATTTCACCCCCATAAATTCAATATATATAGTCTTTTGTAATGGGTTCTTCCCAAAGGCCTCTCGCACCCGCTCTTTCCAGCTTTTTGCCTTACTTTGTTTCGGCTTCTTTATTTAATCCGGCTGCTGCTTGTTTCAATCCCAGATTGGTTCGATTAAAACAAGCTTTTATAGCCATACTAAACACCGCCTACAGAAGTTTCAATCCCAGATTGGTTCGATTAAAACGCAGCCGCATCAAAAGACTTGCTCGCGGGAATGTAGAAGTTTCAATCCCAGATTGGTTCGATTAAAACAGTCCTCGGTATACTTCAAAGATAAGCTTTTTGCCATTGTTTCAATCCCAGATTGGTTCGATTAAAACAGCCGAGGACTTTGCAGAGTACTTCAGTTCTTTCATTAGTTTCAATCCCAGATTGGTTCGATTAAAACCTCCCCGGAGAAAATTTCGCCGCTATTCCCATGGCCGTTTCAATCCCAGATTGGTTCGATTAAAACAAAAGCCATCCTTCGGGTTCTTCTGTATTTCACGTTTCAATCCCAGATTGGTTCGATTAAAACAATTTAAAAGCTATGCTTAACTTTTTTGACGATTTTGGTTTCAATCCCAGATTGGTTCGATTAAAACTAAGCTGTAAGTACCCAAACAAAAAACATCATTATGTTTCAATCCCAGATTGGTTCGATTAAAACAATTTAAAAGCTATGCTTAACTTTTTTGACGATTTTGGTTTCAATCCCAGATTGGTTCGATTAAAACTAAGCTGTAAGTACCCAAACAAAAAACATCATTATGTTTCAATCCCAGATTGGTTCGATTAAAACCCACAGCTAAAAATGGTTTATGTAAGCAAATATAATCGTTTCAATCCCAGATTGGTTCGATTAAAACCCAGTTCCGTCGGTGGAGGCCATTTCTGGCCAATTGCGAGTTTCAATCCCAGATTGGTTCGATTAAAACGGGGGTATATATATAATGACTTTAAAAGAATTAATTGTTTCAATCCCAGATTGGTTCGATTAAAACTTGCTAAGATAGTCTTTTCCCGGTTAATCAATCCTGGTTTCAATCCCACAGATTGGTTCGATTAAAACTTTTCTCCGCTTGTACCACTCTTGCACCACGTGAAAAGTTTCAATCCCAGATTGGTTCGATTAAAACCAGTGTGAAGGAAGCAGCCAAGATGCTTTCACTGGGAGTTTCAATCCCAGATTGGTTCGATTAAAACTGGGGTGTTCTACTTCCTGCGTTGTTGGAGTAGGCCAGTTTCAATCCCAGATTGGTTCGATTAAAACATAATGCCCACCTCGATCGTACCGCTGGAGGAGATACTGTTTCAATCCCAGATTGGTTCGATTAAAACCCACCGCCAGTCCGGAGCTCCATCTGCTTCGTCTAGTTTCAATCCCAGATTGGTTCGATTAAAACAAGGGAGCAAAAGGGACGCAAAAAGAGAAGTTTTAGGGGTTTCAATCCCAGATTGGTTCGATTAAAACCCAGTTCCGTCGGTGGAGGCCATTTCTGGCCAATTGCGAGTTTCAATCCCAGATTGGTTCGATTAAAACCGGGTTAAGTATGGTAGAGCCACGTTGGGGCATCGCTGTTTCAATCCCAGATTGGTTCGATTAAAACCGGAGAATATCACCGTGAAGGGGATAAACCTGCATAGTTTCAATCCCAGATTGGTTCGATTAAAACTCCGGTCCTTTGATATGCTTCATTAATTCTTTTACAGTTTCAATCCCAGATTGGTTCGATTAAAACTGATGTGTAACTTGCCCATTCAAAGGTATTCTCTGGGTTTCAATCCCAGATTGGTTCGATTAAAACAAGAAAATGAACTGTGGTTGGAAAGCGATGATGCTGTTTCAATCCCAGATTGGTTCGATTAAAACTCCGGTCCTTTGATATGCTTCATTAATTCTTTTACAGTTTCAATCCCAGATTGGTTCGATTAAAACTGATGTGTAACTTGCCCATTCAAAGGTATTCTCTGGGTTTCAATCCCAGATTGGTTCGATTAAAACAAGAAAATGAACTGTGGTTGGAAAGCGATGATGCTGTTTCAATCCCAGATTGGTTCGATTAAAACCTTTACCACTTCCAGGCATTTTCGGCCTGTCCTGCTAAGTTTCAATCCCAGATTGGTTCGATTAAAACCTGCCGCTACCTCGGCAAAAAAAGCCGAGGAGGACTTGTTTCAATCCCAGATTGGTTCGATTAAAACTCTCAATTAGAAACTGGTACAAGAGGTTTCCCATCTAAAGTTTCAATCCCAGATTGGTTCGATTAAAACATCGTTCTTGCCAGAAGTACACTTTGACCGATGCATAGTTTCAATCCCAGATTGGTTCGATTAAAACCTTGTCAAGGCTCGGCCGTAAGGCCGACAGTAGCCGTGTTTCAATCCCAGATTGGTTCGATTAAAACTCTTGCCATCATGTAGCTTCAGACCGTCAACCCATTCCCGTTTCAATCCCAGATTGGTTCGATTAAAACTTGGAGGCAGAAAAGAGATTAGAAGAAGCTTCTGAAAGTTTCAATCCCAGATTGGTTCGATTAAAACAGGCATTTCGACAAAAGTTTTGTCAAGGTTTTTAAGAGTTTCAATCCCAGATTGGTTCGATTAAAACCCGCCTAATTCCCCATCACCAACTGCTATTCTCGGTTTCAATCCCAGATTGGTTCGATTAAAACCCGGTTGGAGCTTTCCTGCTGGAAGAATTTCCTGTGTTTCAATCCCAGATTGGTTCGATTAAAACGAGGCACTTGAGAAGTGGTTAAAGCGATATGAGACGCGTTTCAATCCCAGATTGGTTCGATTAAAACCTTATAATAAAATTAAACGGCTTCGTAAATATTGAAGTTTCAATCCCAGATTGGTTCGATTAAAACTGGCCAGTGGGCATTTAGAAAAGCGCAGTGGAAACGAGTTTCAATCCCAGATTGGTTCGATTAAAACTAGAATCCGCTCTCGATGTTTTTCTCTTCGTCTACCGTTTCAATCCCAGATTGGTTCGATTAAAACTGGATATAAAGGTAATCTCAGAAAGATTGGGCCACTGTTTCAATCCCAGATTGGTTCGATTAAAACGTGTAATAAGTGATAGTGCTACTGTTGCAGAAGGAGTGTTTCAATCCCAGATTGGTTCGATTAAAACAAAAAGACATGTTTTATGTTCCCGGTAGGCTCCTTCAGTTTCAATCCCAGATTGGTTCGATTAAAACTTCCTCCCAAGAGGTACTTTCAAAGCTTGTCCAGGAGTTTCAATCCCAGATTGGTTCGATTAAAACATGGAGTTGTTTCAGCTTGCGGAACGGGAGGGGAGTTTCAATCCCAGATTGGTTCGATTAAAACGGCTTGCGGTATTGGCTTCGCAGCAGAGCCCGAGCAAGTTTCAATCCCAGATTGGTTCGATTAAAACCCTCAACATCTTCAAATGCAACCGCATAACCTTTAATGTTTCAATCCCAGATTGGTTCGATTAAAACAACCGAAAAAGCAACAACTTCTTTCTTCTTGACCATAGTTTCAATCCCAGATTGGTTCGATTAAAACTTTCGGCTGTTGCAGTATTTTTAACAATAGCTGGGTTGTTTCAATCCCAGATTGGTTCGATTAAAACCGGGGTGTTCTTTTATTGCGGCGATATAGTGTTCGCCGGTTTCAATCCCAGATTGGTTCGATTAAAACTAGAGATAGATGTGAGGGTGAAAATTGCGAGAATTTGTTTCAATCCCAGATTGGTTCGATTAAAACTGGTGGTGCGCTTTTATCACCACGTCGCCCTCTTCGAGTTTCAATCCCAGATTGGTTCGATTAAAACTATCCTGCCATTTTCATCTTTTGACGCGCAAGCTCCAGTTTCAATCCCAGATTGGTTCGATTAAAACCGGGACAAAATAGCCTGTCTTTACTGACAAGCTATTTAGTTTCAATCCCAGATTGGTTCGATTAAAACTTTTGTTGCTGCTTTTGCTGGAAATCCTGCTGAATGTGTTTCAATCCCAGATTGGTTCGATTAAAACAAAGAATTGCTTTACTATTCTGCACTCCTCCGGCGTGTTTCAATCCCAGATTGGTTCGATTAAAACAATTGTCGAAGACCCAGAAGCCAGAGAGCTTGCCCGAGTTTCAATCCCAGATTGGTTCGATTAAAACAAAAGACAGATATCAGCGAGATTTTGCGAGGTGGGGTTTCAATCCCAGATTGGTTCGATTAAAACAGGTGTAAAGGTAATAGGTAAAAAGAAAGATGCTATTGTTTCAATCCCAGATTGGTTCGATTAAAACCTTGAGAACAAAAAGCGTCGTTCGAAAAAGAACGACACGGTTTCAATCCCAGATTGGTTCGATTAAAACCTGGTTCTCCGTATGCGTTGTAGCCGGTAGTGGTTTGTTTCAATCCCAGATTGGTTCGATTAAAACGTGAAAAATATTATTCCATTCCAAGGCATATTTTCGATGTTTCAATCCCAGATTGGTTCGATTAAAACCCGGTCAGTATTACATCAGCCGACACATTCCACCGGTTTCAATCCCAGATTGGTTCGATTAAAA
This sequence comes from Carboxydothermus hydrogenoformans Z-2901, assembly GCF_000012865.1. Classification (GTDB taxonomy): domain Bacteria; phylum Bacillota; class Z-2901; order Carboxydothermales; family Carboxydothermaceae; genus Carboxydothermus; species Carboxydothermus hydrogenoformans. Next base: position 1,948,436 of record NC_007503.1, read on the forward strand.
CTAACCTTATGGCCTTACAGGTAGGCGTAGATAGTTATGGTTTCAATCCCAGATTGGTTCGATTAAAACTAAATTGCTATATTTATTATATGACGATGTTAAAGAGTTTCAATCCCAGATTGGTTCGATTAAAACTGAAAGCTTTTGCGAGAGATATATGGGATACAATGGGTTTCAATCCCAGATTGGTTCGATTAAAACAGCATAAATAAAACAATAACCCGCTAAGTAAGCGGGTGTTTCAATCCCAGATTGGTTCGATTAAAACAGGCAAAATTTCCATACTTCCCACCTGCTTTCTCTTTGGTTTCAATCCCAGATTGGTTCGATTAAAACCCAACCGTCTTATTATTTATCCCTGCCTTAAAGTTTTAGTTTCAATCCCAGATTGGTTCGATTAAAACTCGCCATGTTAGAGCCAGCCACGATGTTGAATGCGGGTTTCAATCCCAGATTGGTTCGATTAAAACTACCCCTACTGATATACCTTCTGGATTGTCCGATGCGTTTCAATCCCAGATTGGTTCGATTAAAACAATAACCGAGAAAAAAGCATTGGATATGAGCGAGTCATGTTTCAATCCCAGATTGGTTCGATTAAAACTTACCGAAGAAGAATATTTGGAAATTGTTGCTATAGTTTCAATCCCAGATTGGTTCGATTAAAACTTTGAAGTAGTTAATGAAGTAAATCGTTTAGGTATTTGTTTCAATCCCAGATTGGTTCGATTAAAACATATAATCAAATTTTTAGAAATTGAATTTCCATCTTGTTTCAATCCCAGATTGGTTCGATTAAAACAGGACTGTCAAAAAAATGTAGATATATGTTCTATATGGTTTCAATCCCAGATTGGTTCGATTAAAACGAGGGCTCAATAATAAGGGAAGTGAGCCCTGAAATCGCTGTTTCAATCCCAGATTGGTTCGATTAAAACTTTTTGGAAGGAGGCGCAGAAATGGAACAGGAAATTAGTTTCAATCCCAGATTGGTTCGATTAAAACAGCGGCGTGTCTCAATCGTATCGTCACCGTATGGCAGTTTCAATCCCAGATTGGTTCGATTAAAACGCTTTCCCAGACTGCGCTTTCAGCAATATTTGCCATGTTTCAATCCCAGATTGGTTCGATTAAAACCCATAATTAATTATAAAAGAAAAAGATTTTTAAAGAAAGAAGAAGTTTACATTTTTCATGTGAATATTGGTGCATAGTGGTAAATTTCAACTGAACGCTTATTTTTCAAAGTTTAAAGTTTATTTTCACCCTTTCGTCGACCTCCCGGGATTTTTGGGGTAACCGCAGGTCGACGAAAAACATGGTATAATATTTACTTTGATTGCATATATATTCATTTTTTATCGGTAAACTCCGGTTGAATTAAGTTGCTTATTTATGGTTTATGTAATCTTTTCGTCGACTTCCTAAAGAAATGTTCAGTATTTCACATAAATGGCATGATTAAAACTTCTTACTCTTACCTCTTTTTCCAAAAAAATAATTTTAATTGATTAATCTTAATTCAACGAAATCACCAGTGCATTTGACAAAAGCCTCCCGGGTTTGGTTAGGTACTTGCCGTTTACATAAAGGCCGCTGGAAGCTCCCCCATCAAGATTCATGGCATAATAAGCTCCAAGTTTTTGCATTATTATGGCCCATTCTTTTATAGTTGCCCTGTTAACTGTTACCAGTAAAAGTTTCTTATTTTTGGTTACACCTATACCGCTTCTGGCAAAGGAACCATCTTTGATTTTATAATGGGTAAAATTTTCTTTAAGGGGATCGGCAATTATTTTTCCTTCTTTCACTAAATAAGGTCCTGCTTCCAATACGGCATATGCTTTGCTCCAAAGGACGTTTTCTTGGTTTTCCGGCTCTATCTTAAGAGTTACGTTACTGTTTAATAAATTATCCGGTGGACATAAACTGCCGGTATTTAAGACAAATCCTTGTGGGGGAATGGAAGTTTTACCGTAAACAATTCTAATAACCTTTTGCTTTTCAACGACAATATTATAACCATCAGAATACAAAACTTCTTTTCCTACTTCAGGGGTAAACAATGTATATCCCCGCCAGCCAGGTATACGTACCGGATTTAAAGTATGCACCGGGTAAATATACGGTAGCTCCGTCCCTTCTTCACTATAAGTTGAAAAAATCACACTTATATCCCATTTTACGTATCCAAATATTACTTCATTACCTGGCAAAATACCTACCGAACAGCGTTCTCCATTACCTTTTCTAATTAATCGACCGTCAATCATTAAATTTCCGTAGGGTTCTTTATAAGCATCATAGGCTGAAAAGAAGGCCCCATTTATACCAATTAATCCTTTTTTCCTTTTAACCATCGATTCCAGGCTTTCAACCTGACCAATTTGGTTTTTGGCCAATACCGTTTGCATCTTTAATTTTTTCGTATTTAAATCGACAATCACACCTTTAACGGTAAAATTTTTATTATTAATTTTAAGTTTCTTTTCAAACACCTGATAACTATTTGCTCCTAAAGCTAACTGGGAAAATAAAATAATGTATACCAGTAAAATTGCCCCTAAAGCGATTTTTCTTGGTACCATTTTAGACCTCCAGTTATGTTCTTAATTTGTCAATTAAAACCCTGCACTCCTTGAAAATCAAGCATTTTTCTTTATCACTGTGGGCAAATTGTACCTACACATTGTTTATTTTAGCATTGTCTCTAAAAGTTCTCTTAATTCCACCGGTATAACTGCAACTTTTTCCTTACGTCCGGAAACAGTGGCTCTTCCAATAAACACCAGAGCTTTTGCCCAAAGTTTGCCCACGGTGGAAGTCGGCTCTTCCTTATCCCAGTAAAAGCTGTCATCTTTGGGCGAACCAAACTTCCTGGAAACTACCGCAAGTTTGCCAAAGCCTCCGTTATTTAAAAGATATTTTAAAAGTTCCTTTTCTTTTTCTGATAAGTTATTTACTACCCTTTGCAGGTTTTGGCGACTTGTCAGAAAAGTTGCTATTTGCTGCTCCCGGTCTTTGCGATAGCGGGCAGGCGGTAAGTTATAATGCTGTGAAATAAAGTCAATCCAGTAAACCGGCATATTTTTTAATCCCCTGGCAATCGTTGGGTTTAAAGTTATGGCCTTTTCTTCTATCACTTTCCGCAGTTCTTTTTCATAGTGAAAAACCCCTTTAGAAAACAAAGCTTCTCTTAGATAAATAACTATTTCTAAATGTTTGATCTTCTCCCGCAATTCCTGATTCTGCACATTTAATCTTTTAAGTTTATGTAAATACCTTTTAGCCCGGGCCACATCCCCAATTTCCACTAAAAGCAGCGTAAAGAAATAAAGAAACAGAGGATTATCGGGAACAATTTTTTCAATGTACTCATAAAAGTTTAGCGCTCGGTCATACTCTTTCTTCTCCCGGTAAAATTCAGCCAGATATATAGCGGCTAAAGGATAAAAGGTTCCCTTTTGCCAAAGGTTTTCAAGAATTTTAAGACCTTCTTCCAATTTCCCTCGCTCACGCAGCCTCAGCGCCTCAAAAACTATTTTATTTAAATCTTCGCGGTTGATTAAAATAAAGTCCATTTTACGAAGTTTGGTTGGGATTTCTTGATTGTTAAAAACTATGGGAATCGTGTCCTCTTCACCAAACACTCCTTTTTCTTTTAAGGCAACTGCCGCAGCAGTCTTAACTTCCATGGAATAAAGGGAGGATTTTAAAACCGTTTTGGCTAACTCTTCGCCCCAATCCCCGCCGTAGCGGACAAAATCCTCCATGCTTTTTTGCGCTAAATATTTATCTAACCTTTCAATAATTACTAATAATAAGAAAGCCTTTACTGTCCCCAGTTGCAGGATTTGTTTTAAATAATCAACATCTTCCTGGGCTTTTTTCAGCACTTCCTCCATTTCCGCTATGATACTTAACTGATACTCTATTTTAAATGGGGGAATTTCTTTTTTCTCTACCAACCGGGATACTTTCGCCAGCCCCGCAAAAAACTCGGAATGCCCTTTAATACTTTCCCAGATTTTAGCCGCTTCCTCATATTTCCCGAGATTAAAACAAGCAGCAGCTCCCAGATAATGGCTTTCCCATTTAATATGCCATTTCTGCCATTTTTTATAAAGCTCGTAAACTTTACGGTGGTCCATGAGACTGCCGGCAGCTTCCAAAACAAGAGCGGTGTATTCCAATACCGCTTGGGGAGCAGGCTGAGGGTAAAAGGCTATTAACTCCAGGTCGAAGGTTTTTTCAGCTTCCTGTAAATGACGCCGGGCTAAGAGTTCATTACCCATCGATGACTGGATTAAGGAAGCCAGGGCAAAAGTAAAAGTATTTGGAGTATATTTAAGGATGTTATTTTTATTTTTAAGAAGTGGTTCTAAAATTTTATAAGCCTTGAAAGAGTTTTTAGTTGTATAGTAAACATAAGCAAGGTTATTGCGAACCCAAACATTGTCATCTACTTTAAGAGCTTTTTCAAAATACCGCTGGGCTTCTAAAATATTACCTTTTTGTAATGCATAAATACCCTGATCCATAAATTTTTCAAAGTTACGATTGGTCATTGCTCCCATCCTTTCAAACTTTTTGCCCGTTAAAATTCCCCTCATTCCTGTTTTCGGCAACTATGCTCTTTTTCCTTCTCTTTTTTTAAAAAATTGACTTAAACCACCAAGATCCCAAGACACCCGCAAAGAGAAATCAGCGACTTAAACCAGCGTTTTGATTATCATGGGAAAAAAGTTAAAAGCTTGGGTAGCACCATTCATCCTAAGCACCTTACCAGTACGACATTTAAGGATAAATATGATAATAGCTGTGTAAACTGCCACCCTTTAAAAATTGATGTAACTCCTGCAGTAAACGAAAGAAAATAGTAATATAAGAAAATTTAAAATTTATGTAAAAAACAATAAAAGTACTTGTATATTTATAGATTTGATGTTATAAGTATTCAAAAGGCACACAACCTTCTTTTGCCCCCGGAGTATAACCTCCGGGTATTTTTTCCAGTTATTTCTATGATTTATTCCGAAAAATCGAGCTGCTAAGATTGAATATATTGGAGCTACAACAGCGTTTGAGATAATGTCTGCCCGGTTAAATCAAACTCATGAGCATTCACGAACAGGATGTTATCGGTTATTTCGTCCGAATAGTTCCTTGTCCGCCACGGATTTTTCCCAAAAGTGGTGGTGTCGGCTTTTATTACAACTGTGCCGGTCAGAAGCAAACATGTCATTAATAACAACGCCTTTATTTTTTGCATCTAAGTTAAAACCCGGCTGAAAACCGTGTTTTCTTACCTCCTTTCTATAATTCTTTTATTAAAACGTTATCCAAATCTTTTACATAACCTTTCTTGGTTACGGTTTTGTAAGTTGCCACCTTTTTGTAGCATGGGACTTTTTTGTATGCCGCTACTTTTTTGCCGTTGACTTTTTTGTAGTATTTAACGGTTACGTAGTATTTTTGGGTGACGTAAGTTTTTACTTTTACATCCCATTTAACTTCTTTCCAGCCGTAATATTTTTCATCTTTAAGAAAGGTATACGTTACTTTTTGCCCTTTCGGAAGCGTTGCTGCTTTTGTTTTGCTGTTTGGAGCGGCATACAAAGTGACTGTTCTGGTGGTGATGCCTTTCACGTTGGTGTTTTTAATGGGAAGCGGGTTTTTGACAATTTCGGTTTCATTCCAGTTTACTACTGTTACAGGAACATAATCCAAAATATTTTTTTCGTCTACACCGGTAAATTCAACATAGGCATAGTGGTCATATTTATCCTTCCATTCTCCCATTAACACCGCTTTCCCGATTACTTTATAGCTCCCATCATTTTATTCGGGGTTATACAGGCGGCATTCAAGGACGATGTATTTGCCGTTTTCCTGCAAAAACTTTAATTTCGATACTTCATTTGGGTCATCACTGGATTTTGCCGGGTCTACTACCGCATACTTTATCCCCTGCCCCTGCAGTTCCGGCGGCAAGTCGATGGTGGGAATGTCGCCCTGTTTCGTGCTGCGGTCAAGATAGTTGGTTGCCATTGTTCCATATTCCGGATTCCCTGGGTCAGGTACTTCTTGAACTCCTAAATAATACGCTATCTCTTCCAAATCCAAGTGGCTTGTTTGAATCCGCTTGTGCAGAAAGTATACTTTTTCGCCGGTGGTAGTTTGGTTTCCAGTGTCAGCAAAGACAACAGCACCGGACATTATGCCTACCAGTAAAACTAAAATTACCATCATAAAAACTCGTTTACGCATTTTTATCACCCTTCTGGTTTTTTATTTTTCTCAACAATTTTGTATTTTGTGTCTTTTCATTTTATTTTGCTTTGCTAAAATACAGTGATATTTTGCAAAAGTTGATAATGGCTTACTAAAATATTTTGCAATTTTTGCAGATTACAACTTATTTCTATGCTAATTTATTTTGAAAAATAGATGCGAGATTAATTTGCAAGTTCACACGCAACATTAATCCGGTTTCCATCCCACAATGGTTCTATTAAAACTTTTTAAATATTCTATTAATGGTTTTCTTGCATTAATGCTTTTTCTTTACCCGGAAGATTAAAGGTTTTTTAATTCCGCAGATCAACAAAATTTCAGAGCACTGTATTGATAGAGCTATTACAAGAAAAGTTAAGGCAGAAGATGTTTTGAACGCATTGCATAATCCGTTAAAAATTGGTAAAATCAAGGTAGATGATGAAGGACGAAAAAGCAAGAAATATGTTGGTGAGAAAGCTACTGTAACAGTTAATCCGGACACAGGAACAGTAATTCAGGTTAATCCGACCAGCAGTAAATATGCAAAGAGACTTAAAAAGCAAAGAGGGGAATAAAAATGTTGAAATTTAGTAAAGAAGATTATGAGTTTTTCTTTCCGCTTCTTGACAAAGAGAATCAAGAGATTCTTAAAAAAGTTGCAGTGGTAAACGAAGACGAAGTGATAATTGATGATGAAGAGATTGAAGTTGACTTATATGAATGGCTGAACGACCTTGTAGTAACAAAGGGATTTGATAAAAGATATAATCTCAACAGTATTGGACAGCGACTTGAAAAACTTAGTGATTACGTCTTTTCTATAATTGAAGAATGAAAAGCACTTACTGGGTGGAAACAGTAAGTGCTTTTATTATGTCCAAAATTTATGATTTCGCCTTTTTGGTATTGTAGGCGTAAAAGAACAAGACATCACCGGACGCGACCGGGTTAAAAAGCGAAGATGAATGAACGGAGGTTGATATTTTATGGAATGGTTAAAGAAGCTTTTAAAATCAAAAGGCGTTGCCGATGAGGTAATTCAAACCGTTGTTGCCGCTGCCGAAGAAAAATTTAAGAATTTTATCCCAAAGCACCGTTTCTCAATTTTTAATCCCGCCAGTTCTCCCAAAAAACGGTCTTCAGTAGTACCAAGATTTCTTTTATCGCATACTTGATTTTTCATCCTGGCTTAAAGCAAGTTCCGCCAAAACCTCCAACTAATAAATAACGGCTAAATTTTTATTAACTATTTTTATATTTAAGTTCAACTTTTAAAACTTCAAATTAAAAACAAAAAATTCCAGGTATTTTCTCCCGGAAGTACATCTGGTAATTGATTAGTTGAAAAAAACTGACCCCACTGGCACTTTACAACCGGAAATTCAGCCGTTAATTTCCGAAGCGGTTCTTTCCAGGTCATCCCGATACAAATTTTCAAGGTAATAATGGTTTTTTAGATCTATCGTCAATTTATCCCATAAATACAATCTTCTTTGCAATTCAATTGCGTATTCCCTCGTCAGCATACACTTAATCTCAGCAGTGTGGGGCTCGTTATTAAACTCCTCCAAAGTTTTCAGCCTTTTATCTTTACGGTCTGTGAGAAGCGCCAGGATATTTCTGCCATGTTCCTGACAATTTTCTTCCAGATAAAACCTGATAGTATGGATAAGACCGGTAATAAGAAAATGCTCTTCAATTATTCCTTTTCCGGCATATTGCCTTAAATGAGCATAAAATTCCGCTTTTAAATCCTTTAAATACTGTAAAGAGTGAAAATACTCTTCCTTATGCTTATTAAGTTTTAAAAGTTTTAGACCTCTCGCAATTCCCCCAATACTTCTTAAACACAGGGTCGTAAGCTCAATTCCATCAAAAACATACCGTTCCTTAGTTATTTCATTGATAAAAAGGTCATAGATGTGGATAAACTTATCAATCAATAAACCTTCCTGCAATTTATCCCGGAACTCCTCCCTAAACTCTTCTTTATGTAAAAGTGTTTCGCACAGGCTTTCCAAATCCAAATCAGATAGTTCGGGATTGGTGTCATAAATTGAAAGGATTAACTGATTAACATATCTGTTAAGCTGTGGTTTTAGTTTTTCAACATTTTCGCTATTTAAGTTTTTTATTAAATCTTTTAAACTCTTGTAAAACATAAACATCACCCCTTCCACGCCTCGAAAGACAGGCAATTTTATTCTTGCAAATAAGCCTTTAAACATAAAGGCATAAAACTAATTTTTCAGGGGAAACCGGTAATGCCCGACAATTCCCGGCAGCCACCATAAAAGTTCATCCGCCTCGCGGGGATAAGGGCCGGCGTTGTGGATGATAAAGGGTACACCGTCCGGCCGTCGTTTATCCGAGATGATAGCTATATGCTGGGGGTTTTTAAAAACTACGATATCGCCCCCCTGCCATTCTTTTAAGTTTTTCGGGTCGCCGGGGATAAGTTTTAAGGTGAGGCTTTGGGCGTGACGACGGAAGAAAACGTCTAAATTTGGTACCCGACGAAAGTCGATGTTGGGATCGGGTTTGCCTCCTACCCGGGGGTAAGCTTCGGGATGTTCTTTTATGTCTTGATCGACCATCTCTTTTAAATCATACCCGGCGTTTTTAAAAGCCCGCCAAATAACATCGGTGCATACTCCTTCATTATCCGGAGGATAGCCCCCCCGGTAATATGCACTTTTATAGCGGGGTTTCCTGGCGACTTCCAGCCGCGCTCCCTGGACAATATCATCTAAATCATAAAGGCCGTCGCCATCCTGGTCGTGGCGGATAACTACTTTTTCGACTTTGACCTTCGGGCCAAAAGCTTCCTTTAACGTATAGTAAGAATACTTTAGGACAAAACCGTCCCGGTAGAAAATTGAAACACTTAAAGCCAGGAAAATTAAGATAATAAGCAAAAGTTTTTTGGACATTTTTAAAACCTTCTTATTGGTAAATTTTACTAATGGTTGTTGACTTTATTTGTAAATTAACATTAGAATAAAAACAAAGCAAAAGGAGATGGTTTTATTGCCGGAACTTATAAAATTAAATATTCAAGATTTGCTCGACAAAATCCTGCCGGTTTTAAAATCCTACCCCCAAATTGAAGCAGCTTATCTATTTGGCTCAGCCCTTGTCCGGGTCCGGCCGGATAGTGATATTGATATTGCTTTACTTTTATCTCCCGACATAGATGTAGAAGATCTGGAAAGCTGGACTTTAGCCGAAGAAATTGGTCTTCATTTAACTCGTTTAGTTGGGCGAAGCTTTGATATATCCCTTTTAAATACTAAAGATTATATATTTGCCATGAATGTTTTAACAAGTGGTAAGCTTATATATGTTAAAAACAATGATCTTTTGGGGGATTTTATCGAAAAGGTAAGTTTGCGTCACCGCATGTGGTACAATTATTACAAACGGGCTCTTCTGGAGGTTGTCGAAAATGACCGCAAATAAATATATCGATAAGGATAGAATCTTAAGAAAAATTGCTTATATCAAGGAAGAAGTTACTCCATTAAATGAACTTTTGCAGAAAAAAACTTTTTCCGAAATATTAAAAGACACAAATAAAAGGAATAAAATACTCATTGCAGACATCCATTGAAGCAATGATCGATATAGCCTTTCATATAAGTTCAAAAGCGTTTAATAAAGCACCTGTTGATGGCCGCGATGCTTTTACAATCTTAGCTCAAAACGGGGTACTAAAAGAGGAAAATCTTTTAACTTATTTAAAAATGATAGCTTTTAGAAATAAAATTGTCCACGGTTATCAAAGTATCGAAGATGAAAAAATTTTGGAAATTGCTAAGAATAATATTTCTGATTTTAATAATTTCATTAATGAAATATTAACTTTTATTAATAACTGAAAAATCCCGGGGTTTCCCCCGGGTTCTTTATTTTGGCTGGGTTAGCACCAAATACGCTATATAAGCTAAAATTCCGTACACTCCCAGAAAAAACAGCGTCGAAAGAATCTTTTGGCCCAGTTTAAATAAAACGAGACCAGCCAGCAAGAAAAGTAGGATCCCACCGCCGTAAAGCCTTGCTATCCCTTCTGCCCCGTATAAAAAATAAAACGAAAAAGGTAGCATTAAAACCAAACTTAAGATTAAATAAACAATCTTCTTTAAAATCATCCCGGCCAAAAGTACCGCTGCCCCCACTAAAACCAGGGGCCAGCCAAAGATAGCCGGCATTAGGCTTGAAAAGAGGTCCATCTCCCCACCACCTTTAAAAGTATAAATATTTTTCGGCTGCCGTTCTAACATGCCGCTCACCTGCCGCTTTCTTCTTACCATCATCCTACCATGATTTTACAGTTAAGTAAACGGTGCATTTTTTACTTACCCCCAACCACTTACGACTTAACACCCTTTAATCCACCTGCTCTTTTAAGATTTCCCCCGGGGGAATGGCGGCGATTTTCCGCCGGTTTAAGAATTTGGCAAAAAGCCAGGTAAGTAAAAGCACGCCAAACACCAGCCCCCAGGTTTTGGCAGATACGATCATGTTAAAGGAAAAGTCGATAACTTTGGTGGCCTGGGCCATTAAGTAATTGAAAAGCCTGTAAAATAACGGTATTCCCAGGACAAAGCCGGCTAAAAACAAAAGGTCGTTACTGCCTAAAATCATAAAATTCACTTCATTATTGCTCCAGCCTAAAATTTTTAATAAGCTTATAGTGCGCCGGTTTTCCTGAATAATCAGGGAAGTCAGCACGAAAATCACCGCCAAGGCAAATAAGATGGCAACCATCCCCATGATGCTGACCGATATTTCTAAAGGTTTAGCGGTGTTTTCTAATGCTTTATTTAGATACTGTTTATCAAAAAAGGCAACGAGTTTATCTTCGGGAATAGTTAATTTTGGGTTGCTCCAGAGACCGTTATAGTAATTATCCGGCAGATTTAAAAGCTTATTTAGGTCTTCTTGGTAGATAAAAATTGTGTTGCCTAAAGTGATATCGGCTACCGCCACTATATCTAAAGAAAGTTTTTTCTTGCCTACCGTTTCTAATTCCATCAACTGCCCCGGTACCAGACCGGTTTTTTCGGAAAGAGGCTTGGAGATAACGATACCATTACCTCCAAGCTTAACCATCCCGCCTTTATCTCTAACCGTCACCATTCTGGAGCCAGGTTTAATTCCGTAAAGCTGGGCGTTTATTTTGGTTCCGGAAATCTTTGCCGGGACTACAGTAAAACTTTCGGCTCCTTCGGGCACCTGGTCTAAAGGTGAGGTCAGAAGGTACTGGTACTGAAAATGAAAGACCTCGCCAAAACTCTGGGTCATGAGCTTTCCTATGGAATCCTTGGCCGCCAGACCATAGGCAAGTAAAAAGGTGGCGAAAGCTATGCCCACGATTAAAATTATCCCCCGCGCCGCATTGATCGCCCCCTGCTTTAGAGCCATTCGGGTAAGGAAATTGGTTCCCTCGCCAATTTTCAGGAAGGGCTTTTTAAAGCGGCCTTTTTCCAGACCTTTGATTAGCTCTAAGACCGGACGCTTCATCATCCCCCTGAGGGCGAGATAAGTCACCGGGAAAATAAATACCGCCGGCAGCAGGAGTCCGGTAATTATTATCTGAGGTAGAAATTTAAAGCTTATTATGGGGATATTAAAATACGCGGCATAAAACCGGGCTAAAGGGATGGCCAGGCCTATCCCGGCAACACACCCCAGAACTGACCCAAACAACCAGAGATAAAAGGGAAAACCCAAAAGCGCCCGGAGCACTTCCCCGGAGGTATAACCCAGGGCAAAAAGCGCCCCGATTTCCTGCTGCATGGCGCCGATTTGCCGCCGTAAAACCGTAAAGAGAAGAACCGAAGCAACGACTAAAAGAAGGGTTGGAAACTGGGTAGCTATGATTTTGGCCCCTTTAATTTTCGCGTCCACATAATAAACCCGGGGATTTTCGGTGATCTTCTGCAGGGAGAGGAGAGATGCATTGGCACTAAGTTCCGAGACAAACTCATCGGTAATCTTACCCCGCACCATATAGTAGTGGTACGGCACCGGCCCTAATGTTTTTACTTCCTCCGTCGGTAGCACCGCAATGCCAAACTCGTTGGGGTCGTTTAAAAGGTCGGAATCGTTTTTAATAATGTAAATATAATCGGGCAGAGCCAAACTCCCAGCAATTTTATATTTCTTTCCACCAAAAGTTATGGTATCACCGATTTTTAACCCATTAGCTTTTAAAAATAACGGATCAATATAAATCACATCTCCCGCTTCTTCCCGGGATAAATAAGGCAGGTTAACTTTTTGGCTTTTACTCAAAACCCGCAAGGTTTTCCCCTGCCACTCCACATCTTTTTGAAAGCGTTCTTCGATTGAAAGGTTGTACTTTTGCTCAAAATAACTTACATCCACCGGCTTTAAGGTAGAAAAATGGGCAGACTCCTGGCGGTATTTTTCTTTAAAATCCCGGTAGTTTTCGGTGATATTTTCCATGGATAGCTGCAAAGACAGGTAAGTTACCACTGCAATAAAAATTAAAAATATCGTCCCCACATACTGGGCTTTATTTTTGCGAATTATCCTTCCCGGAATTTTCCCGATTACCATTACCACTCGACCTCCCGGGCGGCAATCGGCGCCGGATTTTCGCTAAATCCCGTCACCTGGCCGCTTCTCAAGGTCACAACCCCGTGACACATCCGGGCAATGGCCTGGTTGTGGGTAATTATCATTACCGTGGCTCCGGTTTCTTTATTTACCCGTTCCAGAAGCTCCAACACCTTTTTGGCATTTTGATAATCTAACGCACCGGTTGGCTCATCGCAGAGGATTAGCGGCGGCTTTTTGACCACCGCCCGGGCAATGGCTACTCTTTGCGCTTCGCCACCGGACAGCTCTAAAGGATATTTGTCTTTATGTTCCAGCATACCGACCAGCTCTAAAACCGTTTTTATGTCGGCAGGGGAAGCAGAAAGGTCCGCCGCCGCCTGGACATTTTCGTAGACGGTTAGAGTATTGATGAGGTTGTAGAACTGAAAAACAAAGCCTACCTTCTCTCTCCGGTAGCGGGTAAGTTTTTCTGGAGAATAAGAGCTGATTTCCTCACCATCCACCCATATCTTTCCCCCATCGGGCCGGTCAATCCCGCCGATTAAATTAAATAAAGTGGATTTTCCCGAACCCGACGGCCCTAAAACAGCGTAAATTTTTCCTTTTTCAAAAGTTAAACTTACCCTGTCCAGAGCTCGAACCTCCGCAGTTCCGGTTTTGTAAACTTTGGTTAAATCTTCGGTTTTAATGAACACATCCCCCACCCCTCTCCGCCTAATAGCGCACAGAAGTGCGCCAACGTTACACCCGAACTTCCTTCTCTAAATTAATAAAATATAAATACTTTTCTTTTACCTTTTTCCCGGTAATCTCCTCCACAGCCCGGGCGTAAAGGTTAAGCTGACCGGCATACTCTTTTAGCCGCTCGTTTAAGATATCCCCGGTGACCCGGTCGGTTTTCCAGTCAACGATAAAAAACCCATCTTCTTCAAGAGCCAAAAGGTCAATTACCCCTCGCACCAGGATTTTTTCCGAAAAACCGGTAGCCTCCGGATAAATTTCACCGGCCTTGACTCCCAGGGTAAAGGGAAATTCCGGGTAAATTTCCCGAGCTCTAAGGATTCTCTGGCCCAAGGGCGTAGCAAAAATCCGGGCAATTTTCGTAAAATCAAGCATTTCTCTGCTTTCGGGAGGCAAAACCCCCTCCGCTACCAGCGTTTCCCCCTGGGCTTTAAGTCCGGAAGCAGACAGATCCCCTTGAAAATCAATCCGCCGCAAAAACTCGTGGTAAACAATCCCTAACATAGCTCCGTCTTCAAAGTATACTCCGGGTAAAAATACTTCATCCTCATCTTCCAAAGAAATAACGTCATCAGTGCTAAAAACTTCTTTTAAATCGGAAACGCTCATCTTCGCAGGAAGCTTAGCAATTTTTAACCCGGGATAATTAAACTCCAAACCTGCCCTAAATTGCCCGGTATAATCGGTTTCTTCGGTAAAAGGTGTTTTTGTCAGGAGCTTAACCCTTAGCACTTCTGGAAGTTCCCATTGCTCTCCCTCAATTTTTTCCTGCTGGGGATGAACTTCCACTTTAAGGCAGTCAGGTAAATCGCTGCCCTCCCTAAAAACTACTGGCCCAATCCAGTCCAGAAAGTTCCCTGCTCTGGCAATCTGGCCATCGGACAGAGTATCTTTCAAAGCCTCGGTTTGGCTTTGCCAGCCGGCCATTTTCTTTGCTAAGTTTTTCACCGTACCAACCAAAATAAGCTTTTCCCTGGCCCGGGTCAGGGCAACATACAAAATCCGCATCTCTTCCGCTAAAGTTTCCCGCCGCATCCGCTCACTCAAAATTTGCGAAGCTATGGAATGGCGCCGGATTCTTTTCTCCGGGTCAAAAAATTTAGGCCCGAAACCAAGGTCGCTGTGGAGAAAAACAGTGTTGCTGTAATCAAATTTAAACCGTTTCCCAAGGCCAACCACAAACACCACCGGAAACTCCAGCCCTTTGCTTTTATGAACGGACATAACCCGGACCACATCATCCGCCTCGCCAATTAATTTGGCCGGTGAAAAATCCTCGGATTCTGCTGCCTGGCTTAAAAAGGTAAGAAAGTTATAAATGCCCCCACCGTTAATTTCAGCAAAATCCACTGCCAGATCATGTAACAATTTTAAATTCGCCTGCCGCACTTCTCCGCCGGGATAAGCTCCAAAAATCTCCGGTAAATTAGTTTTACGGTATATTTCATTCACGAGCTCTGCCAAACTAATTTGCCGGGACAGTTTCTGAAATTCAACTAAAAGTTCTAAAAACTTTTGGCTTTTTACCGAAAGCTCATCCTTTCCTAAAGATTTATTTTTAAGAGCATCATAGAGAAGGCCTTCGGGGTATTCCTTCCGAACCTGCCAGAGTTCTTCATAGGTTAAACCGGCAACGGGTGAGCATAACACCGCGGCCAAAGGAACATCCTGGCAGGGGTTATCAATTACCTTTAAAAAGCTGGTCATCAGCAAAATTTCCTTGGAATTTAAAAAGCTGCCAGCTCCTTCAACGTAAACAGGTATCCCCGCCCTGGTCAATTCCTCCTGCCAAATATTGGAAGAGTTACTGAGGGAACGTGAAAGAATGACAATATCCCGGTACTGCAAAGGCCGAAATTCCTTAGTTTCCCGGTCAAAAACTTTAAAACCTTCTTCTTTGAGCTTTAAAATTTTTGCCGCTACCAGCCGGGCTTCCCGGTGGACCGCAGTTAGATCTTCCTCGGGTTCACCGTTTGAGTTAATATCCTCTTCGGGTTTTCCTTCAATTAAGTGCAGTTCCGCAAAACAGTTAGCATTGGGAAGATAGTCTGCTCCCTTTTTAAGAAAAGCTTTTTCATCATAAGAAAGCTCCGCTACCCTTTTTTTCATGATTTGCTTAAAGATAAAGTTTACGGTAGCGATAATTTCCTCGCGGCTTCTGAAGTTCAGGCTTAACTCTATTTTCTTTTCATCAGTAAAATCTTCATATTTCTTTAGAAAAATCTCCGGCCGGGCCCAGCGAAAACGGTAAATGCTTTGCTTTACATCGCCCACCATGAAAAGATTTTGCCCATCTCTGGAGACATAAGTTAAAATCTCTTCCTGAAGGCCATTTATATCCTGGTACTCATCTACCAATATTTCCACGTATTTTTCCCGGAGTTCCCGGTAAACTCCACTTTTTAAAATATCAAGAGCCCAGTGCTCTAAGTCGGAAAAGTCCGCAAAACCATGTTTCCTTTTTTCCTCCTGATACTTTCGGGAAAATTCCCGGACTAACTTTACCAAAGGGTCAAGATAGGAGGTTAAAGTTCTTAACTCTTCCCGAAAATTACCTGCTTCCCAGGAAAAATAACGTTTTTTTATGGTTTCAAATTGCTCTTTTGCCTTATCCCGTAAGTCTTTTGCTTCGTCCTTGCCCCCAACTCCTCTTCCCCAGGAAAAGGTTCCAAATTTCACCTGACTCAAGTACTGCTTTGCCGCCTCGTACCCCTCATTTAGTTTCGCATACAGTCCCCGCACCTTTTCCATATCTTCTGCTAAGAGGGAAAAAGCCCTGGCCTGGCCATACTTTTCCGCTACACTTTTAGCCCGTCCTAAAAGCTCTAAGATATACTCCAACCACATTTCGGTGCTACTTTTTATTTCCCGGTACCAGAAAGTATCTTCAAACCTTTCCCAGTTCCCGTTAAATAAATTTAATGAGTCCAAAAGCCACTTTTCAGGCTCGGGATTGGACCGGGAGAAATGGTAAAGGTTAAGGATTAGTTCCTTTAAGTTACGGTCATTTTTTTCATCGTTTAAATATTCCAACAGGGCAAAAAGTTCCCGGTCCCCTTTTTCGTATCTCTCCTCCAAAATTTCCTCTAAGACTTTATTTTTTAGATACGTTTCCCTTGGTCCCTCTAAAATCGCAAACTTGGTTTCATACCCACACACCCGTCCGTATTTCCGGATAATTTTATGACAAAAGGAATGGAGGGTAGAAATATCGGCCACTGGCAACAGTTCTAACTGTTCTAAAATCCGTGAATTTCCCGGATCTTCATTTAAACGCTTTAAAAGCTCCGTCCCAAGACGCTCTTTCATCTCTCCCGCTGCTGCCTCGGTAAAGGTAACCACCAAAAGCCGGTCTATGTCTACCGGAGGTGTATCCGTCAATACCCGGGATAATACCCGCTCCACCAGAACCGAAGTTTTCCCGGCTCCTGCAGCAGCCGATACTAACAGGGCATTACCCCTGGAGGTGATAGCCCGCATTTGTTCGGCTGTCCAGTTTTTCATCCCCCACACCTCCCCCTGAAAGCGCCAGCAACACTTCGGGATCTTTTTTCCTGGGTATTACCCGGTATTGTTTTTCCTGTTCTTCCAAACGGCACACTTCAAGATAAGAACAATACCTGCAGCCGGTAGCATCTTTTAATTGATAGGGTATTGCCGAAAATTCTCCGGCGCTAATTTTAAAAATAGCTTCGGTAATAAGACCTTTAATTTTGGTAAATAGAGCTTCCAGTTCCGCCGGGGTTAAAGCATTATCAATCCTGCCGTCTTTATAAGTTCGTAAATTTACCGTTTTAAACTTGTTGTTCTGGGCATAAAAGCTATCTAAATGTTTTAAGCTTTCCTCATCCTTTAAGGCATAACCACTCAGGCGAAAATTTTTATAAACTTCTTCCTTTAACTCCTCCATTGAGAGACCTTCGGCCTTCTCATCTAACATGGGGTTTTGAAAGCGAAAATAAAACGCTCCCGCAGGCACCAAATTTTCTCCAAAAAGTTCCTTATTTTCACTGGCCACTAAAAGATAAGTTAAAAGCTGAAGGTTAATCCCACCCACTACTTCGTCAAGGCTTATTGATATAGAGCCGGTTTTATAATCAATTATTCTAAGATAGGTTTTTCCATTGTTCTCATAAACATCTATCCGGTCAATTTTACCGGCTAACGTATATTTCTCTCCGTTGACCTCAAAAACCGGGGATTTTAACCTTTCCTTTTCCCCAAAAGCTATTTCTTCTCCAAAGGGAGTAAATTTAGTAAAGCCTTCGAAATAAGCAAGAGCTTCAATAGCTTTAAATAACATAAGATACAGACGGTTTAAAAAGTACCTTCCCCGGTATGTGGCCAGGAATTTTTCTCCGTATTCTTGCTGGGCTTTGGTAAAAGCTTGATAAACTAAGGTTTTTAAATCTTCTGCTAAAAGGGTTGAAAGCTTCTGCCCTTTTTCCCTTACCGTTTTTATTATCTCCGCTACTGCCCCGTGAAGAAGAGCACCAATTTCGGTTGCTTCCGGAGTAAAAATTTCTCGCTCTTCGGCTTTAATGAGGTATTTTAAAAAATATTTTAATGGGCAGCTATAATAAGTTTCCAAACGCGAAACCGAAAGGGTTTTAGAAGGGAGAAATTCCTTAAAACCGGCATTTAACTTTATTTTGCCAGGATTGGTGGCAAAAGCCCGGGCGATTTTTGTTATAAGCTCCGGCTTACTTAGCAGTAAAGCATTAAAAGCTCCTTGAGCAATAAAAGGTAGCTCCCCGTTCTTTTTAACCTTTACCATTTCTCTGGAAAGAAGTCTTGTTAAGGCCTGAGGGGTGGTTTCATTACCGTAAGATCCTTCCTCCGATTTTAAATTGGGAAAAGCTTTCTTTAGCCAGTCTACTAAAAGCGCCGGAGTAAAACTTTCACCGGTAAGACTTACCCGGGGATAAGAAACATAAACCCTTTCCCGGGCCCGGGTCAGCGCTAAAAATACGTGAAAATTATCCTCTTTAAGCCGCTGGCGGATTAATGGTGAAAGTTCCAATCCCACCTTTTTAAGCTTGGCCCGTTCTTCCTCGGTAAAAATTAGTCCCGCTGCCGGCGGTGAGGGAAATTTCCCTTCCACCGCTCCCAAAATAATTACCGCCCTAGCTTCACCGGTCCAGTAACGTTTGCTGCCACCTGCCCGCACCTGGTCCAATCCTTTGGGGATGGTTTTTAGAGAAAGTTTTGCCAGGTATGCTAAAAGTTCTTCCGCAAAGGTAGTAGGATTTAACCTTTCAGCGCCAAAAACTTCTTCTATCTCGGTTAGTAAATTCGTAAAGGCCTGCCAGAACCGCTCACCATTTTCATCGGAAATTCTTCGGGGAACACCTATTTTTAATAAGAGCTGTTTTAAGCTCTGGCTGAACTCCCGGTAAGTGTTAATTAGCGGTAGTATTTGCGAAAAAGAAATGATTTCCCCAAAACCTTTCTCCCAGCTCTCCCAGTACGATGAATTGGGGTCCTCCCAGGCCTCTTTCAAAACTAATTTTTCACCATCCAATCCCCGGCTTAAAAGGTAATTTTCCAAAGCAAAAACTTCATCGGCGGTTAAATTTAATAGGCCGGATTTTAGACAATTGATAGCCGCTTCCCGGTTAAACTCCCCGAGCACTCCTTTTAACAGGAAATAAAGTCCGTGGTGGTCAAAAGCAAGGCCTTTATCCACATATACCGGCAAACCGTATTCGTTAAAAACAGTTTTGATATTGGAAATATAGTAGCCATCTTCCGGTATTAATACCAGGATATCGGAAAGTTTATACCCCTTAAATTTGGCAAGATAGCGGATGATCCGGGCCGCTTTTTCCATTTCTTCTAAAGGGTTGGCAGCAGCAATTAAACTTAAATTTTCTAAAGACCCGGAGTAAGGATCAGGAAGAAGCGGGTAATAATTCTGGGCCAGGTGAAGAAGTTCTGAAGCTCGATAACGTTCAATTTTTTCCAGTTTTAGCTCTTTTACTTTTATACCTAAATTTAAAGCCTCGCTATAAAGCCTATTAAATATCCCCGGATCGTATTCTGTAGGCAAAGTTACGGTAACTTCGGCGCAGGTTTTTAAAAGGGTTTTAATAACTTCTAACTCCAAAGGTGTAAAAGTATAAAAACCATCAATAAACACTTTTGCCCCCGCTAAAAACTTGCTCTTAGGGGCATATTCCAAAAACTTTTCTAAAAGTCCCTCGCTGGTATACTCTTCTCCAAATTTTTCTAAGTATAACTTGTATAACAGGTAAACATCTTTTAATTTTTGCTGCAGCATCCAATTCTCTATTTCAGACGACGCTTTTTCTAAATTCTCCGGTTTTACCCGGTAACGCCGAAACTCTTTAAATAACTTTAAAAGGTCTTCGATAAACCCGGGATTATCCGCAGCTTTTTGTAAAATTTGTAGTTTTCCCTTATTTTCCTGTAAAATCTTTTTTAATGTATGCTGATAAACAAATTCGGAAGAGTTTTTAAAAAAAGCTTTAAATTCCCGGACAACATTTAAAGCAAGTCGACTAAAACTTAACACCTGCAGGCGAAAGCTCCCGGGCAAATCCTCCCGGGTATTTAAAAGATACTCGTTTTCAAAAGTAGCGCTCTCCGGCACTATATACAGCACCATAGGCCCCAGCGGTGCTTCTTTTAAAACTTTGATTATCTCTTCCCGGCAGTACCGGCTTTTGCCGGAACCCACCGGCCCCCTTACTATCGTAAGCACAATGATCCCTCCAGGGACGGTTCTGTCAGTGACCATTTTCGTCTAAAAAAATTGGAAGCGATTTTACGCCTCCTTTTAAATTCGCTTTTTAAATTTTTTTTCCTTTTTTTTAAAGAAAGTAAGTTTTATAAAATACTTCTGAAGACGATCTTGAAAATGGTGGTTGTAAGAACCGTCCCTACAGTGACACCAGTTCCGCTTTCATACTCTCTAAATCCACCACCGCAAAGGTTCCCTTGCCGGTCAAGACTCCCGCCAGTTCCCCGGGATTCACATGCAAAGTTTTGCCCTGGGGCATAATGTAAGCCTGATGGGTGTGACCGGTTACCACCAAATCGTATTTACCGCATTCCACCAGTGCCCGGGTTAAGACTTCGTTGGTACCGTGGTACACCGCAATTTTCCGTCCGGCAATTTCCACTTCCCCGGCTTCATGGTAGTACTCAATGCCGAGCTTATCCACCACTTCCCTAAAGTAGTAATGCTCCCCTTCGTTGTTGCCAAAGACGGTAATAAGCCGCCCTTCCCGGCCAATCCCCTTTTTCAGGGCTATAGCCGCAAAGGGTGCCACCCAGTCGCCGGCGTGGATTATGGTGGTAATCCCCTTTTCTTTAAAATACTCCACCGCTTTTTGAATGTTGGTTAAATTATCATGGCTGTCGGACACTATACCAATTAACATGCAATCCCCTCCTTGGTATAATTTTGGGGACAGTCCCTATTCTTATACTTAAAGTATAATTTTAGGGACTGTCCCTATCTTTATACTTCGAGTTTTAAAAAGCTGCTTTGAGCATCCTTTAAGGTATAAAATAGCACTCCAAGTCCTATAAGAAAAGAAAGCCCGACAAAGCCCACGGTGCACGGCCAGAAGGAAAGTTTAAATTTCAAGAAGAAAAGCCAGTAGAGGCCGATTTGCATAAAAGGAAAAAATATTCCTACCGTGGCATTGAGGTTTTGTTTAAAAGCTTTTTGCGGGTGGTCCCAGTTTAAATAGGGCCGCTTTAAGTCAAGTAAAAGCCCGGCTGCCAGAACCGGTAAAGCGCTTAAAAGTACCGCCGGTAAAATAAATAAGGCTTTTAAACCCGAAATCTTCAAAAGAAACGCACCCCCTACCGCAAAAAGCGAAGCTATTATCCCAAATACATAACCGTGGGCCAGTTTCCCTAAAAGCCAGGTTTTTTCTGAGACCGGAAGACTTTTAAGGTAGTAAAGCTCTTTGGCCTCCCGGGAGATGGCGGTAGAGGTGATATTGGTAGCCGCAGCCAAAAAGACCCCAAGGGATAAAAGGCCGGCTAACAGATAATTCTCAAAAGCTTTGTTACCTAAAAGCTTTTTAATTTCACTTAAGCCAGTAATTCCCTGAAAATAAAAGGAAATACCAAAAACAAAGGGTATGATAATAATAACAAGCGGACCGTTTAAGAAATAAACCGGTTCGCGGTTCATAAGCCGGATTTCCCGCAGAAGGTTCGAAGTAAAGACAGGTTTTGGGGTAAAAGTTAACTCCCCTTTTACCCTCCGGCGTCCACCGCCCCCTTCCGCCCCCACTTTTAAGCTCTTTTCGTAAGCCCGCCCCAGGGTATAAAGGCCTAAAGCTAAAAGGCCAAGGCTAAGAATAATGTTAGCCCCCAGGGAAAAAGCTTTTATAGTAACATCCTCTCCGGTTAAAGATTTCACCGTAAGCAAGGCCGGAAGGTAAATTTTATAAAGCTTCAGGTTTATAAGGTTGGGGTCGGAAAATTTTGCGACAAGCATTCCCGGATTTTTCTCGGCCATTTGCACGGTATTGGAAAATTTTTGAATAAGTATCGCTGCTCCAAGGCCAATAATGCCGCCCACATACATGAGCAAATCTTTTTTCCGGGCAAAGGAGAAGCTTCTAAAAATCAGGACAAAAACGATAAAGACTAAAGTCAGGGGTAAAATAGGTAAAAGAAACAAATTCAAAAAAGCAGTAACCCAGTAATAAAAGCCTTCACCGCCAAAATAACCGTAAACCCCGGCAGGTATGCCGAAGAAAAGTACGGCTATGGGAAGGTGGTAAAAATAATTTACCAGTATTTTCGCCCCTAAAAGCTCTCTCCCCTTTAACGACAAAGCCAAAAGATACTCCGCTCCATCGTAATAGTAACCCGAAAGGATTGTTATCACTCCCAGGGCTAAGATAATTAAAACGGTATTTACCGCTCCCAGGGCTAGCACGGTGGATTCAAGATTCACCTGCTTTAAAGCCAGGAAAAGGTTTTTATAAAAAACAACGTTCATGGAAAAAAGGCCCGACAAAGAGAAAAGGATTAAGACGATAAAGCCAATAGCCTTTAAAAATTCTTTGGGATTTTGGCGATAATAGGAAAAAGATCGAACCGCCAGCAAAACTTTTGTTAACTGCAAAGTTTTTCTCATGACCGCACCAGCTCCAGGAAAAGCTCTTCCAGGCTTTTATCTTCCTGCTTCTGGGTTTTTAGATCTTCCATGGTTCCGGTAAAGATTAGCTTTCCTTTTTTAATAATCCCTAAAGTAGTGCAGAGCCTTTCCGCCACTTCTAAAATGTGGGTGGAAAAAAACACCGTTTTACCCCGGGCAGCGTAATCCTGCATAAGCTTTTTTAAGTTAAAAGACGACTCCGGATCCAGGCCGATCATCGGTTCATCCAAGATCCAGATGTCCGGGTCGTGGACCAGCGAAGCAATAACCAGAAGTTTTTGCTTCATCCCGTGGGAGTAGCTGCCAATTCTATCGTTTATCGCCCCTTCCAGGCTAAAAAGTTTTAAAAGGGGGGGAATCCTTTCTTCCCTGAGCTTAGCGGGGACTTCATACACATCGGCCACGAAATTTAAAAATTCAAGGCCGGAAAGCCTGGGGAAAATTTCCGAAGTATCGGGAACATAACCAAATTTTCTTTTGGCTTTAAGAGGCTCTTTTAAAAGGTCAATCCCGGAAAGCTCCACTTCCCCGGTGTCCGGAGCCAATATGCCGGTCATAATTTTAATGGTGGTAGTTTTCCCCGCCCCATTGGGGCCTAAAAAGCCAAAAATTTCCCCCGGCGGTACCGTGAGATTTAAATTATCCACCGCCAGGACCTTTCCCTCTCCGTAAGTTTTGGAAATATTTTTTAAACGGATGATATAAACCACTCCTCTCGACAAAAAATACTAACTCTTAACAAATTATAAGCAACAAAATCCCCTTGAATTTCGGGCCAGCGGCTGTCATCTCCAGCTTTTTGGTTATTTTTGTTATTAATTCGTCCCGGTTTTAAAAATTCCTCTAATCCTCGCTAAAAAACAAGGCACAAATAAAACCGGCGTTTTAGCCGGCATCAATCAATAACTACTGCGGGATTACCACCGGAACATTATTAATTTTGTAGACTATAGCTTTAATACCATAAACTTGATAAATGTTTTCCGTACTCAATACTTTTTCATCACCAAAGGCCACAATTTCACCATCTTTTATCAGTAAAAATTTATCGGCAAAACGTAACGCCTGATTGAGGTCGTGAAGAATGGCTATTATGGTCATTTTCCGCTCCCGGGCAAACTTTTTTAAGAGTTTCAGAATTTCATACTGGTGTCTTAGATCCAAATTGCTTGTCGGTTCGTCTAAAAGAAGAAGTTTCGGTTCCTGGGCCAAAAGCCTGGCCACTGCTACTTTTTGTAACTCACCGCCGCTTAACTCATCGAGAAAACGTAAAGCAAACTCTTCCATTTCCAAAATCTTTAAAACCTCTTCCACCACTTCCAGATCTTTTTGCGTTGCCTCAAGCCGGATATGAGGCCTTCTCCCCACCAAAACTGTGTCAAACACGGTCAAGCGGCTTACCTCTTGGCGCTGGGCCATATATCCCACTTTACCTGCAAACCAACGAAGATTGGTTCGAAATATCTCTTGGCCTTCCAAATAAACAGCCCCTTTTTTTATTTTAAGGTTACGGCTTAAACATTTTAATAAAGTCGATTTACCTGCACCGTTATTGCCCAAGATTGCTAATATTTCTCCTTCAGCAACTTTAAAGCTTACATTATTAAGCACAGCTTTACTGGGATAATCAAAGGACACACCGACTACCTCTAAAAGCATTCGCCTCCCCCTTTTTCAACTTATTTTCCCCGAAGTAAGAGGTATAAAAACAAAGGTGCTCCCAAAAAGGAAGTTACCGCACCAACCGGTAAAATCACCGGGGAAATTACCGTGCGGGCAAAGGTATCCGCTAAAAGCAGTAGAACCCCGCCCAATAAAGCTGCTCCGGGCAGTAAAAACCGCTGGTCATGGCCAATGACCCGGCGCACCATATGGGGGGCTAAAAGACCTATAAAGCCGATGATCCCGCAAAAGGAAGTTATTACTGCCGCAATGCCAGAAGAAACCAGCATTCCCCAAAAACGAATTTTATCGGGGTCAACTCCTAAGCTTCTGGCCCCTTCTTCTCCGGTAATTAGGGTATTGTAATTCCAGCGGTTTAAGTAAAAGTAAATAAAAGCCAAACTGATCCCGATAACCAGTAGCCTTACTTCTTCCAGCCCCAGGCGGCCCAAATCCCCAAAACTCCAAAAAACCACCGCCGCAAGCTTTAACTCATCGGCAAAATACTGAAGCAAAGTGGTACCCGAAGCCCAAAGGGAACCTATGGCCACCCCCGCAAGCGCAATGGCTTCCGGGGCAAGTTTTTTCATTTTTCCCAGCCACAAAACTAAAAGGGACGTCAAGAGGGCAAAGCTAAAAGCCGTCAAGCTCACCAAATAGCGATTAACATAGTTTATCTTGGCATCCGCTCCCACCTGATAACTCCCCGCACCTAAAACAATGATGGCAAAGGCAGCCCCAAAAGCGGCCGCCTGGGAGATACCGAGGGTAAAGGGAGACGCCAAAGGATTTTTTAAGAGAACTTGCTGCACGTTTCCGGCAAGGCCAAGTCCTATACCGGCCAAAACCGCTCCCGCTACCCGCGGCAGACGAATTTCCCAGATCACCGTCTTTAAGGCGTCCGGACCCTTCCCCAAAATTCCTTTAACCACAGCCCAAAAGCCAAGTTTCATGCTGCCGGCATTAATGGCAAAGACGATTGCTATATTCAAAATTACTAAAAGAATCAATAAAAACAAAACTTTTTGCCAAAGATAGCTTTGATAGATTTTTCCCCTCATTTTCCTCTCCCACTAATCAAATTTTAGCGGACCAAACCCTCCGAACTTTTTCTTTAACTCCTGATACAAAGGTTTTCCTAAAAAGAACTTGTAAATTTCATCGGCTTTTTTCACCGGATCCACCCCGGCAAAGGCTTTGGGGTAGATTACTTTGGCAACATAGTAAGCATCGGCAAAAGCTGTCTCTATGTTGGTATTGTAAAAATTATAGGGGAGCAGTCCGTAAACTTTATTTTTCTTAAAGGCAGTTAAACTCTGGTAAAAACTGCTGTTTTTGCTATAATCCTCTTTCACCAAAGAAAGTCCTCCCTCATCGATAAACACCACCTCAGGATCCCAGAGCAAAATCTGTTCCCGGTCCACGGTAATTGCTCCCTGTTTCCCTAAGCCATCGGCAACATTCTGGGCTTTAACCATTTTTAAAATGGGATGGGAACCCTGAGTACTTTCAAAACCCCGGGCTCCTTTAAAACTTACCGCCCCCACGTAAACCTTCGGGCTTTTTGCCTTACCTATCCGTTTGGCCAAATCACTCTTGATTTTTTGGACGTAATTTTGCAGTTCCCGGGCTCTTTTTTCTTTCCCTAAAATTTTTCCTATTAAATTTATTGATTTTAAAGCTGTGTCGTCAAAAAACCCTGCTTGACCGTAATTTAAAACTACTACAGGAACCTTAACCTGTTGCTGGAGCCGGTCTGCTCCTGCCTTATCCAAAAGCTGGACGACAAAAATTAATTCGGGCTTAACTGCTAAAATTTTTTCGGGATCCGGCTGGGTATCCGGTCCACCCTGGCCAATGGTAGGTAATTTTTGAAGTTTAGGATAAGCTAAAATATATGGTTTGGCATTTGGCTGTTTTTCAATTGCCTCAACCCCAACAATACGTGCCGCTCCATCCACATAACTCACCAAACGTAAAGCTCCCGGTCCTATAGCTACAACCCTTTTGACCGGTTGCTTTATGGTAATTTTTCGCCCGGCTAAATCAGTAACCACTATGGTCTTGGTCGTAACTTTTTTTGTAGCCGCTTGCGTTTTTGAACCTACACCAAAATAAGTTAACCCTATACTTAAAGCTAAAATCAGAATAAAAATGCCCAAATTACGCGCCTTTTGCATTTTACCTTCCCCCTTTATTCACAAACTTTATAATCAATAAAACAATCTTTACAAACAATCTCCCCCTGGTAAAGCCGGGCTTTAGGCTCCATTACCGCTTCCCCGCATTTACTGCAAGTTAAGCTTTTGAAAATTCTTACCGGCCGGACCTTAAAGGAAACTTTCTGGATTTTAAATAATTGGTCCGAAGGCATTGTTAAAATTTCTTCCGCCCGTTTATTTTGAAGCTCTGAAAAACGCCTCCTTTCCTCTTCAGTAGCTTTTTTCTCTAAAATTTTATTAAATAATTTTTCCTGGTCCGAGCTTCTTTGCCAAAGCTCGCCTCGTACCACCAGGCGTTCTCCCTTGCCCCAGGATATGCTGCCAAAGGTATAAGCCATTTTGCCGGTATCTTTGTAAATTAACCGTCCTTTGCCAAAAGTACATCCGGTCAACACCTGAATGGCATCCACACCACAGGCATCATTTTCGGTAATGACATATAAATCGTCCAAATTCCCTCCTTTCTCCAAAAATCGTTCCAAAGCTAATTTAGCCGCCCGGTAGCCAATGGCCAGTCCCGGGCAGACATGTCCGTGGAACTCCACCACCCGTTCCCAATCCGTAAATACTCTACACACCTACAATCCCTCCTAATTTTTGCTAAATAAAAAAGCCGCTAAAGGGCTGCTTCAGCAGCCAGCTTCGCGGCTTTTTTCTTCCTATTTAATTGCCTTATAGAACTTCAAAGCGTCTACCTTCTGGTAGACCTTTTCAACAAAAAAATTCGACACTCAAAATAATTTTCCTTCCTTAAGATTAATTATTTTTTTCACATTTTGCCCCCGTTATCAACTAACTTCACCTTTTAGGTCTCTTTTTTCGGAAATATCCTCTTCCTTTAAAAACAAGCTTACAAACACTTTAACCAAATCCGGATCAAATTGAGTACCGGAACCTTTTAAAAGTTCCTTTAATACTTCTTTGCGCGTAAGAGGTGCTCGATAAGGTCGCGGGGATAACATCGCATCATAGGCATCAATAATTGCCATAATGCGACTTAAATACGCAATTTCCTCCCCCCTTAACCCCTGGGGATAACCCTTCCCATCCCAGCGTTCATGGTGTTGTAAAATAAGGGGAGCTATAGCCGAAAGTTCCCCGGAGGTCAAAGCAATTCGGTAACCAATCTCCGGATGGCGCTCAATAATCCGCCTTTCCTCAGGAGATAAGGGTTCAGGTTTATTTAAAACATTTTCCGGAACCCCCAGTTTGCCTATATCATGCATCTCCACCAAAAGGACAAGCTTATCCATCTCCTCCCGGGATAATTTTAAAGCTGGACCAAATTTAAGGGCAACTTTTTTCATCCGTTCGGTATTGTGAAAATCCCTTTCCATTAAAGCAGTTTTTAGAGCTTTAACCAACGCCACCCGGGCATCATTACCACTGGCAAGTTTGTTTCTATACATCGCATCATCGGCTTCCCGCAAAGTTTCCCAGAGGGAAACACCCGGTTTTGAGGCTGTTGAAACGCCGATAGATAAACTTAGGGGTAAATCGGGGTGAAGCTTATTATACTCCCCTACCTTTTCCAGGATTCTCTGGGCAATTTCTTCGGCCGCTTCTCTGGAAGTACCGGGCAAAAGAATGCCAAATTCATCGCCACCAATTCGCGCTACTACATCCGATTGTCTTACTCCATTTCTTAATACTTCGGCAGCCCTTTTTAATAATAAGTCTCCCTTATCATGACCAAACATATCATTTACCGCTTTTAAGTTATCTAAATCACAAATCAAGACACTAATAGGGTATTCCCGACCTTTTTCCATCCGCTTTACTTCTTCTTCAAAAAATGCTCGATTATACAGACCTGTTAACACATCTCTGGTGCTGCAATATTTTAATTCATTTTCTATAATTCTCTTTTCGGTTACGTCCCGAACGCACTGGACGGCCCCCAGCAAGTTGCCTTCATCATCCTCAATAGGTGCAGCTAATGTCCAGTAACAGGCTCCCTTTCCTCCATAGGCATTTGGCGCCACCCCTTCTCCGACAATCACCTTACCTCTTTTTTCTAATTTTTCATAACCATTTATACCAATTTCACTAAAATTACCAAGCACCAGATCTACGCAAATTGGTTTTCTTCTCCCAAAAAACGGCTCGGCATATATGTAGTCGCCTTTTCCCAAAATCTCTTCTTTCTTAACCCCGGTCATCTCTTCCATCGCCTGGTTCCAGACAATCACCCGCCCATATTTATCAATCGCTAAAGTAGCATCGGGTAAGGAATCAATAATTTTTTCATATAAATAAAGCTTTTCTAACAGATTTTCCCCCCTTTCAAGGGCCGTTATAAATCTCTCCAACGCTGAAAGCTTCTCTTCGGAAAGTTCTTTCACCATCAGGATAAGTTTATCCTTCAGGGCAGTCACTTTTCTCATCCTTTCGGGTAAAGGACTCTAAATTTCCCTTATAATAAATTTCATTTATTAAGTTATAAACGTTAGTTATACACTTCGCCGTAACTCAAAATTATCCTGCACCTTTTGGCAAAAAATTTAAACCGGCTTTTTTAGCCGGTATAGGGATATACTTTTTAAATAATCAAGCGGGTAAAATACAGGATAATCCAGGCGGCGGGAATTAAGATGGCCTGGCTTAAAAGAGTTCCTAAAAATTTGCTTATCACTAGGGACAAAACAAGCCGGTTCAGCGAATCCAGCGGCAAGGCTCCATTTAAGACCCTGTCGGTTACCATTGCCGAATACGGGTCAACCAGTAAAACCAAAACTATCGTTGCAAAACCGTTGATAATTCCGGAGAGCTGACTGGCAGTTAAGCGGTACTCCGGGTTTAAAACTCCGGCATACATTGCCGATAAAACACCGGTGGTATAAATGCCGGTTATTATAAGGTTTAATAAAAGGATTTTATAGGGCATTTGCTCCCGGGCAAGTTTTTTTACCGATTTAAAAGGTACTCCCCGAATATTTTCCTTTATAGCCTGGGTTTTCCGCTGCCGCAGGGTCACAATTATGAGCCTGGGAACGGAACCAACTTCATCCAATTTATTTAAAGCTATAGTAAAAAAATTTATAAAGGTAGGTATTAATACTGCCCCAATCAAGGTACCGGCGGTTGCTCCAAGGAGTACCCAGCGAAAAACCATTTCCAACCCGGCCAAATCATGTTTAAGCAAAGCAATTTCCACGATACTACCCAAAAGGGGTGCTTGAATCATATTAGAAGTTCTCGACACCAGGACAATAATATTAAAAACCGAACCCGCCAAAGCAAGTTTTTTAGTTTTAATTCCCGCTATCCGGGCAGCAAACGACAAGGTATCTATCAGATGGATAATTAAGGTTAACAAAACCACCAAAGCAATCCGCTTAAATTCCATAGCTATCTCCTTAAATTATTTTTAATTCTTTTCTATTATAGCATTTTAAACACCGGCTATTAAAGAAAAAAGCGGGCAAAAAATATTGCCCGCTATAAGCGTTTTTCAATTGTTCCCCCGCCTAAAAGTTCATCACCCCGGTAAAATACCACCGCCTGTCCGGGAGTAATTGCCCGCTGGGGTTCATTAAACACCACCTTCACCTTATCTTTTCCTATCCTTTCCACCACCGCCGGCTGCGGTTTGGCATTATACCGTATTTGAGCTTGGGCTTCAAACCTTTCCGGTATTTCATCAAACCAGAGGAAATTTAAATCCGAAGCAATCAAGCCCGGGCTGAAAATCTCCGAAGCTTCCCCGATAACCACTTCGTTGGTTTCCGGTCTAATATCAACCACATAATACGGCTTTCCTAAAGCCAGGCCCAACCCTTTGCGCTGGCCAATAGTGTAGTAGGGGTAACCCTGGTGCTGTCCTAAAACTCGCCCGTTTACATCCACAAAATTACCCGGTTTAATTTCTTCTCCCCGGCGCTCCTTGAGAAACTTGCGGTAGTCGTTATCCGGTACAAAGCAAATCTCCTGGCTTTCCGGCTTATCTGCCGTTACTAAGTTGTACTTCCGGGCAAGTTCTCGCACCTGTTCCTTAGTATATTCCCCGAGCGGGAGTAATAACCTTCGTAACATGTCCTGAGTAAGATTGTATAAAACATAAGTCTGATCTTTTTTTCGGTCTACACCGCGAAATAGCCCGTATTTACCTATATCATCCTTGTAAACTACCCGGGCATAATGACCGGTGGCCATGTAATCCATTCCAAGGCTTAACGCTTTTTTTAACAAAGCGTCAAATTTAATATAACGATTACAGGCAATACAGGGATTGGGAGTACGCCCCCGCAGGTATTCTTCGGTAAAGTAGTCTATTACTTTTCTTTCAAACAGTTCCCGAAAATTCAAGACATAATAAGGTATTCCCAAACGATCTGCTACCCGCCGGGCATCATTAACCGCATAAATTGAGCAACAGCCCACGTATTCTTCCCCGATAACCTCAATTTTCGGGTCCCAGATTTGCATGGTAACCCCTACTACTTCATACCCCTGTTCCAGTAATAAAGCCGCAGTAACGGAGCTATCAACTCCTCCGCTCATGGCCACCAGTACTTTTTTTCTACCTATAACGTCCACTCCTTCCCAAGAAAAGAAAGCGGTAATATACCGCTTTCTTATTTTTGCCCTTTTTTCTTTAAGTAATCCTCGATAGCAACTTTTAAGGCATCGGCAGCTAAATTGGAACAGTGCATTTTTTGCGGTGGTAGTCCATCCAAAGCATCGGCCACAGCTTTGTTGGTAATCTTCATTGCTTCTTCGATAGTCTTCCCTTTTACCATTTCGGTCACCATAGAACTGGTAGCGATAGCTGCCCCGCAGCCAAAAGTTTTAAATTTTACATCGGTAATTTTATCACCATCTACTTTAATGTAAATCCGCATGATGTCGCCGCAGGAAGGATTACCTACTTCCCCGACTCCATCAGCATCGGGGATTTCCCCCACATTTCGCGGATTGGTGAAATGGTCCATAACTTTTTCGCTATACATCATAATTACTCTCCCCCCAACGCTTTTTGGTTATAAAGCGGAGACATCTCCCGCAATCTTTCCACAATTCCCGGAAGAACCTCCAGGACATAATCAATTTGTTCTTCGGTATTGGCTTTACCTAAAGTAAGCCTCAACGAACCATGGGCAACTTCATGGGGAATTCCCATGGCCAGCAAAACATGGGATGGATCCAGGGAGCCGGAAGTGCAGGCGGATCCGCTGGAAGCGGCAATTCCTTTCATATCCAGCATTAAAAGCATTGACTCCCCTTCCACAAATTCCACGCTGAAATTAGCATTATGCGGAAGTCTCTTGGTAGGATGCCCGTTTAACCGGACATAGGGAATCCTCTCCAAAACTCCCTTAATGAGCTTGTCCCGTAATTTTGTTAATCTTGCCGATTCCTCCGGCATTTCGGCAACAGCAAGCTCAATCGCTTTTCCAAGCCCCACAATGCCCGCTACGTTTTCGGTTCCGGGTCGCCGTTTTCTCTCCTGGCCCCCGCCATTGGCCAGGGGCTCAAGTTTTAATCCTTTTCTTACATACAAAGCCCCTACCCCTTTGGGTCCATAAATTTTATGGGCCGAAAGGGATAATAAATCAACTTTTAGCTCTTTTACATCCACCGGTATTTTACCAACCGTCTGGACGGCATCGGTGTGAAAGTAAACCCCTTTTTCCCTGGCAATTTCTCCTATTTCGGCAATCGGTTGAATGGTACCAACTTCGTTATTGGCATGCATGATGGTAATTAAAATTGTTTTATCGGTAATGGCTTTTTTCACATCTTCCACCGATACCATTCCGTATTTGTCTACCGGTAAAACGGTTACTTCAAAACCTTCCTTTTGTAAAGCCAAACACGCATCCAGAACCGCATGATGTTCTACAGCAGAAGTTATGATGTGATTTCCCTTATGCTTATAGGCCCGGGCAATTCCCTTAATCGCCAAGTTATCCGCTTCCGTTCCCCCTCCGGTAAATACTATTTCGCCAGGGTCGGAAGCGTTTATCGCCTTCGCGACTTTCTCCCGGGCATCCTCGATAGCCTTTCTTGCTTCCCGTCCAAAAGCATGAATGCTGGAGGGATTGCCAAACTTCTCGGTTAAATAGGGCAGCATTTCCTCCAATACTTCCCGGGATAAAGGAGTAGTAGCTCCGTGATCCAGGTAAATCCGTTCCATAGCTGAATCCTCCTAACTAAAATTAAATATAATACATTAAATTTTGGTTTTGATTTTTTTTGGCTTCTTCAATCATATCCTTTAAGGTAATGGAGTCCAACACCTTATTTAAAGCATCCCGCACTTTGGCCCAAACCACGCGCGAAATGCAGGCATCCGCCTGGTCGCAAGCTTCTTTCACATTTTCGGAAACGCATTCCACCGGTGCTATGGGCCCTTCTAAGACTCTCACAACTTCTCCAACGGTAATTTCTTCGGGAAGGCGATTTAAAAGGTAACCTCCCTGAGCTCCCCGCACACTTTTAATGAGGCCGGCTTTCCGCAGTACCGAAAAAAGCTGCTCTAAATAAGGTTCAGAAATCATCTGGCGCCGCGCAATCTCTGAAATAGGAACCGGCCCTTCCCCATAATGCAATGCTAAATCATAAATTGCCTTCAAACCATAATGCCCTCGGGTCGAAAGTCGCATGGTTCACCACCAATTCCGAGTAAATTACTTTACTTTCAAAAACATCATAGCACTTACTCAAGTGTATGTCAAGAATTCCGATTTATTTAGTAAAGTTTTTTACTTTTCCCCACAATTCCTTCAGCCGCTGTTTTATTTGGGCTTCCTGCCCGGAATCGGAAGGCTCGTAAAAACGCTGACCTTTTAAGTTTTCCGGTAAATATTCTTCAAGGACGAAGTGACCAGGGTAATCGTGAGGGTACTTGTAACCTTTTCCTCTTCCCAACTCTTTAGCTCCCGCATAATGGGCATCCCTTAAATGCTGGGGAATTGGGCCATTTTCCCCTTTTCGCACCACCGCAAGTGCCCTGTCAATAGCTTTTATCACCGCATTGGATTTGGGAGCACAGGCAATATAAATAGCTGCTTCCGCCAGCGGTAATCTTGCTTCCGGCATTCCCACAAACTCTAAAGCGTGAAAAGCCGCTACCGCCACATTTAAAGCCATGGGATCGGCAAGCCCCACATCTTCCGCCGCATGAACGATTAATCTTCGGGCAATAAACCGCGGGTCTTCACCGGCTTCGAGCATGCGGGCCAAGTAATACACCGCCGCATCCGGATCGGAACCGCGCAAACTTTTAATAAAGGCTGAGATCGTATCATAATGATTATCCCCTTCTTTATCGTAAACAATTGCTTTTTTCTGCATTGATTGCTCGATAATTTCAACGGTAATTTTCCGTACTCCGTCCTCATCCGGCGGGGTAGTTAAAACCGCAAGTTCAATGCCGTTTAACGCCGCCCGGGCATCTCCCGCCGCCATGGTAACTAAATGGTCAAGGGCTTCTTCAGAAATTTCCACCTTATACTCGCCAAGCCCCCGTTCCTTATCCACAAGAGCTCTTCTCACAATTTCTCTTATATGTTCCGGCTCTAAAGGTTTAAACTCAAAAATCCGGGAACGGGATAAAAGGGGAGCGTTTACTTCAAAATACGGATTTTCGGTGGTTGCCCCAATTAACACTATGGTTCCAGCTTCCACTTCGGGTAATAACGCATCTTGCTGGGCTTTATTAAAGCGGTGGATTTCATCAATAAACAAAACAGTCCTCTCGCCATAATATTTTTCCCGCTCCTTAGCTTTTTTTATTACTTCTCTTATTTCCCCAACCCCCGAAGTTACCGCATTTATACTTTCAAAGCCGCTTTTGGTTGTGGAAGCAATAATTCTTGCTAAGGTTGTTTTACCCGTTCCGGGGGGACCGTAAAAAATTAAAGAACCAAGCCGATCACTTAAAATAGCCCGTCTTAACAGCTTGCCTTCACCCAAGATATGCTCCTGGCCTATAAACTCGTCCAGACTCCTCGGTCGCATGCGATAGGCTAAAGGAGCTTCCTTATTCACTTTATTTTTGGCAGTATCCCACAAATCCATAAAACTCCCCTTCCGACCGCAAAATAAAAAAATGCGCTTTTTTAAAATAAAGCGCACTTAACCGCTCATTACAAATTTTTTATAATAATTTTCATTAATTCGTTTTTATGTTTAAACCCGACCGTTCTTCCCACTTCTTCCCCATTTTTAATAAAAAGAAGAGTCGGAATACTCATAATCCCGTAACGTCTTGGTGTTTCAGGGTTGCTATCGACATCAAGTTTTCCAACGGTTAATTTTCCTTCATATTCCTGGGCAATCTCTTCTAAAATCGGTGCTATCATCCGGCAGGGGCCACACC
The DNA here is from genome assembly GCF_000012865.1 of Carboxydothermus hydrogenoformans Z-2901. Taxonomy (GTDB): domain Bacteria; phylum Bacillota; class Z-2901; order Carboxydothermales; family Carboxydothermaceae; genus Carboxydothermus; species Carboxydothermus hydrogenoformans. The sequence continues at coordinate 1,983,411 of NC_007503.1, forward strand.
ATTCGGCCCAAAAATCAACAATTATAAGTCCTTCTCTTTTTAGTGCTTCGGTTTCAAAATTTTCATCGGTTAAGGTAATAATACCCATTTTAAAAACCGCTCCTTTCCCCCCGGTAAATATCAACCCCACTTATAAATTATACTCCTCTAAATATTTTATTGTCAATTAAAGCAAAGCTTGAGGTCCATTACAAAATCTTATGCCTTAGCAAAAGGTCTCTTACCGCCTCCCCGGCAGCAATTAACCCGGCGGTAGCCGTTACAAACATAACGCTTCCCGGAAGGTGCTTTTTCTCTGCCGGCAACGGCTCATCACTGGTACCTCTTTCCAGCACCGGCGGTTCTTCCGAAAATACAACTTTTACCCCTTGATAAATCCCTTCTTTTTTAAGGGCCTGTCGAACCCGCCTTGTTAGAGGACAGGTATGGGTCCTGGAAATATCGGCAACTTTAAATCTTGTAGGGTCTAGCCGATTACCGGCTCCCATGACCGAAATAAAAGGTATATATTTTCGATACATGTAGGTAATTAACGCAATTTTATTTTTTAACGTATCGATAGCATCCACCACATAGTCAGGGTTGTACCTGAAAAATCTCTCGGTATTTTCCGGTGTTAACTTTTCCGTTACGGTTATAACCTCCGCTTCAGGATTAATCTCCCGGATTCTTTTAGCCAAAACCTCCGCCTTTAAGAGCCCCACCGTTGACTCCAGCGCTGGAAGCTGACGGTTGATATTGGTAAGGCTTACACGGTCGAAATCCACCAAAACCAGGGAACCTACTCCTGTTCGGGCTAAAGCCTCAACGGCTGGAGAACCAACCCCTCCCAGCCCAAAAACCATCACCCGGCTTCTATGTAAAACTTTAAGCCCTTCGCTACCTATTAAAATTTCCGTTCGGGAAAACCGGTGCATAGCAACACCTCACAGCATAAATTGACACAAGAAAACCCCGCTTTGCCGTAATCCACGAAGTTCCGAACCCCTTCTCTACCAGGTGGGTGTCCTCCTGATTGCTTTGGGCTTCCCCTAAGCGGGGCGTGCACGCCACAATCAGAGTCCGGACTCCCTTTGTATGAGTGTTGGATACGAACTTCCCGGTGGACTACGCACAAAGCAGGGTGCGTTTTCTTGGTTAAATCATAACACAAAATCGTACTGCTCTCAAGGTTCTAATTTTTGGATTATTGCTGCTCTTTAACCGGCAAATCAACTTTAATGTGAAGTTCCTTTAGCTGACGGCGTTCAACAACATTAGGCGCACCAACCATTAAGTCGGTAGCACTTTGGGTTTTGGGGAAGGCAATTACATCCCGGATGGACTCTCTTCCGGCCATCAGCATTACCAGCCGGTCAAAGCCAAAAGCAATACCGCCGTGAGGAGGTGTACCGTATTCAAAAGCTTCTAACATAAAGCCAAATTTTTCTTTGGCCTCTTCCTCCGAAAGGCCAATTAATTTAAACATCTTTTCCTGGATATCCCGGCGGTGAATCCGAATGCTACCACCACCAATTTCCACACCGTTTAAGACCATGTCATAAGCTTTAGCCCGAACCAGTAACGGATTTTCATCCATCAGAGGTAAATCTTCATCCATCGGTGCCGTAAAAGGATGGTGCATCGCTACAAACCTTTTCTCTTCGTTATCATATTCTAAAAGCGGGAAATCTATCACCCAGAGGAAGTTAAACTCATTTTCGGGAATTAGCCCAAGTCTTTCAGCAAGATGGAGTCGTAAGTTCCCCAAAGCTTGAGCAGCCACTTCCGGTTTATCCGCTACAAAGAATAAAATGTCACCGGGTTCGCCCTGTAAAGCATTAATCAACGCTCTTAATTCTTCTTCTTTAAAGAATTTTGCAATTGGCGACTTTACTTCTTCAGGTGTTAAAATTAAATACGCAAGACCTTTGGCGCCAAAGTTACCCACAAACTTCGTAAGATCATCCAGGTCTTTGCGGCTAAAACCCGCACAACCTTTGGCGTTTAAACCGCGGATTACCCCGCCAGCATGAGCTACCGTTTGAAACACTTTAAACTCCACATCTTTCACCAGTTCAGTAACATCGGTAATTTCCAGTCCAAACCGTAAATCAGGCTTATCGGTACCGTATTTTAGCATGGCTTCCTGGTAGGAAATCCGCTTAAAGGGTGTTTTTACCTCAACCCCAATTGCTTCTTTAAATACGTAAGCTATCATTTCTTCCATTAAACTCATGATGTCTTCCCGGTCAATGAACGACATTTCAATATCAATCTGGGTGAACTCCGGCTGCCGGTCCGCCCGCAAATCTTCATCCCTGAAGCAACGAACAATCTGGAAGTACCGTTCCATCCCGGCAACCATTAAAATTTGCTTAAAGATTTGCGGTGACTGGGGCAACGCATAAAATTTTCCGGGGTTTAACCGGCTTGGTACCAAAAAGTCCCGGGCCCCTTCGGGCGTACTCTTGGTCAGCATTGGCGTTTCAATTTCCCAGAAGCCATGCCGGTCCAAAAAGTCCCGAACCGCTTTCGCCGCTTTGTGGCGAAGTTCAAGAGCCCGCTGCATTTCGGGGCGCCGCAAGTCCAAATAGCGGTAGCGAAGCCGCACCTGTTCATCCACATCAATTCCGTCTTCAATGTAAAAGGGCGGGGTTTTCGCTTTATTTAAAACCTCGACTTTGCTGGCATAAACTTCCACTTCTCCGGTTAAAAGGTTGGGGTTTTCCGTGCCTTCCGGGCGGAGTCTCACCGTTCCCTCTATTGCTAAAACGTACTCGTTTCTTACCGCCTCCGCTACCCGAAAAGCCTCCAGATCCACGTCAGGAGAAAAAACCACCTGCACGATTCCCGAACGATCTCTTAAATCTACAAAGATTAGACCGCCATGATCCCTTCTCCTCTGTACCCAGCCGTTTAAAATAACCTTTTGGCCGGCATGTTCTTTCCGTAACTCTCCACAGTAATGGCTTCTTTTAAGCATTGTCCTTACCCCTTTCCCTGGCATATTTTTCGATAAGTTCATCCCGGGAAAGCTCTACCTGCTCACCCGTATCCAGGTCTCTTAAAATAAACCTGCCTGACTTTAACTCCTCTTCGCCAATAATTAATGCCGCTTTTGCTTTTAGGCGGTTTGCCGCCTTTAACTGAGCCTTCAAGCTTTTCCCCTGATAATCGGTTTCTACCCAGAGGTTCAGCCTCCGTAATTCATTTATTAAAGGAAACCCGTACTCGCGGGCTTCTTCTCCCAAAAGGCAGACGAAAAGGTCCGGCACAGGAACGGAAATCTCTTCGCTTTTTCTTTTTAAAGCCAAGATAGTTCTTTCTTCCCCCAGAGCAAAGCCTATTCCCGGCTGATCCGGCCCTCCGATCTCCCGGATTAAGCCGTTATACCTTCCTCCGCCGCCAATGGAGCTTTGGGCTCCTATCTCCGGCACCACAAACTCAAAAGCTGTCTTGGTATAATAATCAAGCCCCCTTACTAAAAAGGGGTCAATTACGTATTTTACTTGAGCTAAATCCAGGTATTTCCTAACCTCGGTAAAATGCTCCCGGCAATCGGGGCAAAGCTCCGATAAGGGCGTGGGAGCATTCTGGGCGATTTTTTGACAGCTTTCATTTTTGCAATCCAAAATTCTCAAGGGATTTCGGTTAAGCCTTGCCTTACACAAGTCGCATAATTCCTCTTTACGCTCTTCAAAATAGTTAATAAGTTTCTCCCGTAAGCTTTTCCGGCACTCAGGGCAACCTACGCTATTTAAGCGAAGCTCAACGTCATTCAGGCCAATCTCCCGGTAAAACTCCAGCGCCATTAAAATTACTTCCGCATCCACCATGGGCTCATCGCTACCCAGGATTTCAACCCCGAGCTGGTGAAACTGCCTCAGCCTTCCGGCCTGGGGTTTATCGTAACGAAACATCGGTCCAATGTAAAAATACTTCGCAGGACCGGGGTCGGCGTATTTTTTTGCTTCGACATACGCTCTAATCACCGCAGCCGTTCCCTCGGGCCGTAAGGTTATTGACCTTCCGGCCTTATCTAAAAAAGTATACATCTCTTTTTCTACAATATCGGTGGTTTCCCCGACTCCCCGCTCAAAAAGCTCCGTATGCTCAAAAATCGGGGTGCGAATTTCCTGATAGCCAAACCTCCGGCATACTTCGCGAAACTTCCGCTCTATCTCCTCCCACAGGAAAACTTCCGGTGGAAAAAGGTCGTTAGTGCCTTTAGGTTTCTGGGTAAGCATCTATAAAAATACCCCCTTTTCTATAAACTAAAACCCGCCCCTGGAATACCCAGGGACGGGATTACCCGCGGTGCCACCCTGCTTGAAGGTAGAAACCTTCCGCTCTTGGCCGTAACGGGGCCAAACCGTCTTAACCTACTAAGACCTTTCAGTTAAGCCGCCTCCCGGGTGTTCCTTTAAACCGGCATTCAGAGAAAAGCTCTCAATCGCGGCTTTTCCTCCCTGTCTGAAGCCCTCTGGTTTAAAAGTCCCGGTCATTGCGTTTCGTTAATTCATTTTAACCTTAGAACAGCCTGTTGTCAATAATTCTTTTTCCGCACAAAGCCAAAGCTGATTTTTCTTCAAACTCATGACCACCTTTATTTGTTAACTTGTTTTATTTTATTCAACAAATTTTAGGGTTTTCCTGCCAGTAATTTTGCGAAAGCTCCCGGTATTTTTGGGCAATTCTCGACCAGTCATAATAACTGTGGATAAAGTCGCGGTTTAAATTCCAGATTTGCTCCTCTCCAAGTTTTTCGTAAAGTTCAAGGAGCCTTTTGCCTTTGTCCACTATTTCCCTTACCCCTTCAGCAGTACGCAGTTTACTCAAGATAAAGGTATCTAAGCTTAAATTAAATCCCTTTTTCTTTAAAAATGCGGTGTAATTGGTAATTATCGAAGCCATACCTCCTTCTCCGTCCACCAGAGGCAGCGCACCCGCTGCAATCCCTTCCACCGCAACCATGCCAAAAGCCTCCTTCACCAATGAAGGAACTACCAAAAGCTTTGCTCGCTGAATTACTGCTGCTAATTCCGGGTGAAAAATCTGCCCGGTAAATACCACTCTATCGCCTGTCAGGTTTTGGCGTGCTAACTTTAAGTATTGCTCTTTTTCGCTCTTCGTAAGCTCTTCATAAAACATTTTCCCGGGATTGGGATAACCTTCTTCGCCGTAATTTAAAATTTCCGCTACCAAATCCTCCCGGTTTTCTCTTAAAAAATAAACCAATGCCTCCACTACCTCCCGGTAGAGTCCGTGACCCACAAAAGCAGCATTAACCTTTTCCTCCAAAAGATACGGTAGGGCCAGGGCTAAAAGCTGGGGCCCTTTGGCATATAAATGTTTTCCCAAAAATAAGATTAAATTTCGTCCCCTACTTACCTTATTTAGCTTTTCCCCGGCGTGTTGATCCGTTAGCGAATAGTCATAATTTTTGCGGATAAAATCTATATATTTCAACAGCTCATTTAGCGATCTTACCTGGCTTAACCCATGATAAAAGCTTTCTTCGGTTTCCTTACTTCTTCCATTACCTTTAATTTGTAGCAAATTTACTGCTGCAAGTTCACCAAAAAGTTTCCCATCTACTCCTGGAGTAATCTCTATAACTTTTTCCGGATAATCAAGGTACGGTTTTAATCTCCGGGTTAGTTCATTGCTTAACGTAATAACTTTGTAAGCTCCTTTAATTCCTTCCCGGGCGTAAAAATGATAGCGTTCATCCCGTTCAATGGTATAGCTAATGTCACTTCCATGAACGGTTATGCTGTAAGGTAAACCAAGCTGTTTCACAATATAGGGATTAATTATTAAATGCTGGGCAAAAACAAATTGAATATTGTGGTTTGCGCTAATTATTTTTAGTGAAGTCACCATTTCATTAATATACCGCTCTAATTCTTCAATTGAGAGCTCGGTAAAAGTTTTTACCTTAAATCCCGGGTAATCATCATAAACAAAAACCGGTAAAAGACTGGTTTTAGGATTATATAAAATTACTTTTCCCCCGGGATTATGATAATAAGGCACGAGTTTTCCGGTATCCGGCTCAACTATAATGGCATCCCGGATAAAGGGATACTTTTCAGGGTTTCTTTCCTGACACACCAATACGGTTTTTAGATCTTTTTCAGCAAAGTTAGAGGCCAAGTTTCGTACCAAGAGATTACTTCCACTCCCGGAAAGAAAGTAACCGTGAAGAAGGAGTAATTCCTGCACAAAACTTCACCTCTCTTTTTTTAAATTTAGAAGCTTAAATTATCAAAAACCATCATCAATAAAAACCCAAAAATAACCCCAAAAGTAGCCAGACTTTCACCGCCTTTAGCATGGGTTTCGGGAATTATTTCATCGGAAATTACGTAAATCATTGCTCCTGCGGCCAAGCTTAACGCAAAGGGTAAAATGCTCCCTGAAAGACTGCCAAGAAAAGCCCCTATTACTCCTCCTACTGGTTCGGCAAGCCCGGTTAAAAAAGTAATCCCAATTATTTTCCAGGTGGAAAAGGAAAAACCGAGAAGACTTACCGCCACCGATAACCCTTCCGGAATGTTTTGAAGACCAATTCCTAAAGCTAAACTTAAGGCTTTGGTGATATCCTTTTCTAAAAAGCCAATACCTACTGCCATCCCTTCGGGAAAGTTATGAATGGTGATTGCCAAGATAAATAACCATATCTTATTTAAATCACTCTTTGGACCCTCAGTTCCAGAAGCCGGATGGAAGTGCGGGATCAATCGGTCCAAAAAATAAACAAACAAGGAACCGGTTAAAAAGCCTAAAGCTGTTAAAAAAATTCCACCGGTCTCTAAAGCCGGCAGTAAAAGACTAAAAAAAGATGCAGCGAGCATGATACCGGCAGCAAAGCCTAAAAGTACGCCTATCGTGCTTTTCGGAAACTCTTTTTTAAAAAGTAGTAAAAAAGAACCAAGCCCGGTAGCAAGGCCAGTTAAAAGAGAAGCTAAAAACGACGCCATAAACTTCCTCCGTAAGTTTTAATTTAAGCAATTTACCGGGAATATTTTACCATTTATTAAGTATTTTTTTCTATAATTCGACACTTTTTATCAGAAGCTTAATTTATAATTTGGGACAGGTAACAGGCTGGGGAATTGAATACAAAGAAAACCATAAAATAATTGGCACTTGCGGCTTTGTCTAAAAGAGTAAAGCCTTCCGCTTAATGCAGAAGGCTTACATTTTCATCCGGGCAATTCTATCTTTTTTATATTCGTTAAGTACCCGGGACACCTTATCCCATTCAGCGGCTCGTTTGTCCAAAAATTCCGCCGTAGCTCCCGTTAAAACTTCGTCTGCTCCTTCGTGGGTTGGGTGAGCATTACTTTCGGCAACGATATCTCTTAGAGCCTCTGGAACATCAATAATTGGACACGGAGAAAAGTAGTTTTCCGAAAAAGGCTGGCGTTTCTGATAAGCTGTAAACAGCGGATTCTTTAAAACTTCTTTTAAAGATTTCTCATTAATATTATCTACAGCAAAATGAACAAAAGCGCAGGGCTCTACCTCACCTTTAGCATTAATGTGGAAATAACTTCTACCCCCGGCAATACAACCATGGGTAATATGGCCGTCATTCCAGAAATCGGCAATCATGATTGGTTTGGTAATCCGCAAAACCGGGATTCTCTGGGCTAAATAAAGTCGCTCTTCGGGGGTCAGCATCAAGGAAGTATCGGGATTTTTACCTACCGGTACATAATGGAAAGACCAGATGTACTTAACTCCTTTTTCAACCAGGAAATCGATAAACTCATCGGATGTAAGCTCCAGGTAATTTTCCCGGGTTACCGTTACCGAAGCTCCAAAATATACTCCCCGTTCGCGCAGTAAATCCATAGCCCGGGTAATCTTGGCAAATACCCCTTTGCCCCGCCGGGCATCGGTCCGCTCCTCAAACCCTTCAATACTGATAGCCGGAGAGAAGTTACCAACTTTTGCTATTTTATCGGCCATCTTTTCGTCAATTAAAGTTCCGTTGGTATAGGCCATAAACGCCATATCGTTATGTTTTTCAAAGAGTTCAAAGAGGCGCTCGTACATTAAAGGTTCGCCACCGGATAAGACAATAAAGTAAATTCCCAGCTCTTTGGCTTCATTAAATAACCGATCCAACCGTTCAAAGGAAAGCTCCGGACCTTTTTGATATTTTCCTGCCCAGCAGCCGGTACAGCCAAGATTGCACCGTGAAGTCGGATCCACCAGGATGGTAAAGGGAACGTGAACACCGGTCTCAGCTTTATACTGCTTTTGCCTAGGAATCCCAAACAACACACCATTTATAATGGTATTATAAGCAAGCTTGGATATGATTTGGGGATTTGTTTCACTAAAAAAGCGGCGAAACTGTTCTTTAACCGCAGGGTATTTTTCATAGCTCTCTATAAGGTAGTTAATATAAGCTTTATGGTTTTCTTCCCGGGCAATTTTGTGTAAAAGTTTTAAAATATTTAAGATATTTTTTTCCGGGTCTTTCTCTAAGTATTTAAGAAGCTCATTTAAAAGTTTTTCGGCTACAAACTTTTTAGCAAACTCCACATTAACCTTAAGCGCCATACCCCCACCTCCGAAATTAATTTTTATACCCAAAAATCCAAAATTTCCTTGAAAAAAATTTAGGTTCTCACCTCCCGGTGAAAAGCTTCAAGGAGCAAAAGCAGCGCCTTTGCCTCTTCTAAAGCTAAGTTTTCAATACAAGCAGTAAATTTGCCGAGACTCTTTTTGATCTTTCCAATTTCTTTCTGTCCCCGTTCGTTTATGTGTAAAAGCCCCAATATAAAGCCCGGAAGCTGTTTTAATTGAAATTCAACAGGTTTCTGCGGCCAGATCTGCGGAAAACGGGCAAGTTCCTTAATATTTACTTTATGCAGCACAACCGTTAAATATGCCAAAAAAGTGGAACAGTAGACAAAAGGAGTATTTTCTGAAGCCAGCTCTTCCTTCATTTTCTTTAAAACACCGGAAAGGCTCTTGGTTTTAACTTCGCGAATCTTTCTTAAAAGCTCCTCTTCTATATCTTTAGGTACCATTTTTTGTTTTATTTTGGGAATAAAGCCCACCGCTGAGCGTCCCGGTGCGGACTTACCCTTTTCCAAAAGATACTCCCTAATTACCAGTCCTTCCTTCTCTAAAGCCCTTAACATATCGTACGCGGTCCAGCGGCTAACCTTCATCTCTTCCGCTAAAATTTGGTACGATACCGGAAATTTTAGCTTATCGTAAAGCTCTCTTAATTTGGCCAAAAACTGTTCCTTGCGTTTGGTAAGACCCAATTTTATACCCCCAAAAAACCAAAATTTTAATTATATTTTATACCCTATTTTAGGAAATATGCAAGATAGTGTTATTGTGTTTTAGTCTTGATTTCTGTTTAACATTGATTTTTCACAGCTTAAATATTTCTTTAATTACCTCTTCAAGCATTCCTTCTTTTGCTAAAAAGAAGTTCATAAAATACTTTATTTCTCTAAAAGCTTTTTGTAATTGGGGTTTTGTACTATTCCCCCAACATTTTTTACCATCGGTGATAAAAGCAAAATCTATATTGTTTTCTTTTAAGTCTCTTTGCCTATTTATATAACTGTCAATTATTTCCTCTGGTTTTGAACCTGCTCCGCCAAAAAAGTTTACCTCAATATTTAAGCACTTTTTATCTTTTAATAAAATAAAATCAGCTTTTCTTTCTGATATATTATCGGATATCTCAAACCCGTACTCTTCTTTTAAGACTTTAAACTGTTTTTGCTCTATTAGGATAATTTCATATTTATCACAAAGGTCCCTAATTATTGGATAACATGCTAATTCAAAGGCATGTCCACCACGATTTTTTCTCCCATTAGAATCTAATCCAACTAAAACGCCTATTACATAATCAATAATATTATTTTGGGCAAGATTTAGAAATAAATGTTTTAATCCCATTTTTTCAAAAAAATAAAGATAATTTTCAATTTGTTCGTCGGATAAACCTTTTTTTAGCGTTTTAAGACTAAAATCATATTCTAAAATATCACTTTCCCCAATCTTATCATTTATTATAAGTAGCTTTTCAGTACCATTCCATGTTTTTTCTCTTTCAGCTTTTGACAGTGCAAATAAATAAGGAAAAGTTGCTACAACAGTAGGCATTTTTTTTAGTAATCTTTTAAACGTATTATCAAAATCTTCATTTCTTATTAAAACATTCATTGCATTTAATTCTATATCAAATTTTTTATATTCCTCAACATTTTTCCAATTTACATAAAAATTAAAAGCTCTATTTGTCTCTAATAGGCTTCGAACAAATAAATCAGCCAACTCATCTTTTTGAAGGTTTAAATATAACATATTTACACTCCTTTTATTTCTTAAAAACAAATAAATATTCATGAGCAATTAACAAAAAATTATACTTTATGCTTTGATTTCTCCAATAGCCAGTTGAACTACAATTATGCTGTTCTTTAATAATAATCTCCTTTAATTTAAATCCTATTTTTCGAAATATCTCCATAACACTAAATCCTATAGGGATAATATATCCTTTTCGCCGAGTATCCCCAATAAGAATTGCACAAAACTTCCCTTTTTTTAATACTCGATAACATTCTTTTGCAACTTTTTCCATTTCTAAAAGAAAATCGTTAACGTCAAAATGCGAAAGATCACCCTCGATATTATCGCTATACTTAATAATATTACTATAAGGTGGATGAGTACAAATCAAATCAATGCTCTCATCTTTTAAAAAATAAAGATTTCTCGCATCACCTACCCGTACCTCTATCTCTCCACCCTCCTCTATTTCAAAATTTGTATTTTTTAACGTAAGGCTTACTGCCTCCGGATTAATATCTACCCCAATTCCTTTTCTTTTTAACAATTTTGCTTCAACTAAAGTCGTTCCACTACCAACAAATTGATCTAATACAACCTCGCCTTCTTTAGAATACCTTAAAATAATATTCCTTGGTATAAAGGGCGACCAATTCCCCCGATATTTTCCTGAATGAGTTGCCCAACTTCCCCTGTCAGGAAAACTCCAAACAGTAGTGGTTTCAAGAGAAAAGTTTTCAGGCGCCCAAGTTCTTGGTTTATTATTTACAGGTGTATAATTTTTTTCTTCTTCTTTTAGTAAAGATTGTGAATGTTTTACAACTTCTTTTATAAACTTTTGGGTTACAAAATAATTATTTGCTATTTCTTTAATACTATTTCCCTTCTCATAATCTCTTTTAATTGCAACAACTAAATTTTGATACACTTCAGGATGTAAAAGTTCTAAATGTACTGGATATTCAGTTTTATTTATTTTTTCTCCGCAATATTTACAGTTCATTTTTTTAGCCATTTTTACTACAACCCCTGCCCTATGTCTAAAATCACCTAAACCCCTATTCCACCTTATAATTAGTGATAAGCAATTCCTTTATTAATCCTCTACCTTGCCCATCTGAGTTTATCGATCTTCTTGCCATAACCCGATAAATATTAAAATTTTTATATAAATCATCAAAAAAATTATCATTAGGGTCTTCATTTTTGGGGTCAGAATTACTTAAAAGAAGAAAAGCACCTAATTCGTTCATTTGGGCATAAAACCTGGCAAGTTCAATTTGGTCTTTATCTGTAAAATCACTTTTACTATATGATGTAAAGTTTGAAGTTTTATTTAACGGACGATATGGGGGGTCAAAATAGACAAAACTATCTTTTGAAATATACTTAGCACTTTCCCGATAATCACCAGCAAAAATTTGAACCTTTTGTAATAGTGAATTTACCAAGTAAAGATTTCTTTCATCACAAATAGTTGGATTTTTATAATCACCATAAGGAACATTAAATTTGCCTTCTTTATTAACCCTGTAAAGCCCATTAAAACAAGTGCGATTAAGAAAAATAAACTTAGCAGCTCTTTCAATATCTATGTGTTTAGTATTGCTTACTTTTGAGTTATACTCATCTCTTATTTCGTAATACATTTTTTTTCTATTATCATTGTCTAAATTATAATATCTTTTTTCTAATGATTTTAAATAATACACCAATTCATCAACATTAAATTTAATCACCTTATAAGCATTTATCAAATCAACATTTATATCAAAAATATACGCTTCCTCGATATTAAATTTTTGTAAAATATTAAATAATACAGCTCCACCACCCACAAAAGGTTCGATATAACGCTTTATTTCCCCTTGAAGTAGTTTAAGAGGATAATATCTTTCTAAGGTGTTAAGTAATTGTCCTTTTCCTCCAGCCCATTTCACAAATGGTCTTGCGTATTCGGTTATTAAAAAATTTTTGGCAATTACCAAAACTAAATCTCCCCTTTTGTGTTTAGGAAAATGATTTCTAACAACATTTTAGCTTAAGTAAGACTAACTTAGCTATAAAAATTTTTACTCCACCGCTTCAATATTGCACAGCACGTCATAAAAAGGCACACCATCCCCCATATCCGGACGGACCTGGGGTGTTAAAACATTTACCCCGCCACCGTCTATTCCCCAGCTCCCTTCTTCAATCACCACCGTATCCGGCCGCACCCGGTCGGACACTTTTACCAAACCGGTAATTTCGCCGGTAACGGTCTTTACCCGCACTTCTGCCAGATTATCAAGATTATGGCGGGCAGCGGTAGAAGGATGAATAACCACCCGCGGTTTTGTTCCCCACTCCGCCGATTCCAGGTTATGAAATTGCGAATGTAAATAATCTTTAGGGTGAACCGTTAAAAGCCGGTAAGGAAATTTCTTGGCGGTTAGCGAATCGTAAGCCTGATAAAGCCCAAGTCCTTTCCCGGCCATTAACTCAATTTTTCCGGAAGGGGTTAAAAACTTGCCGTCACTGAAAGTAAACGGCGCCAGGGGATGGCGAACATAACCTTTTTCTCTTAAAATCTCAAAGGTAATCCCCAAGGGTTTTAGCGGTTCTAAAGCTTCTATGATAAATTCCCGGGCTGTTTTTGGTTCAAAGTTTTTAAGGCCGATTTTCCTTGCTAATTCGTTCCAAAACTCCACTTCCGTAAGCATACCATTGGGCGGAGTAACTATCTTGGGCAAATAACTTAAATAATAATGCCAGGAGCTAAATACAATATCCTCTTCCTCAAAGACCGAGGTAGCAGGGATTATCAAGTCCGAAGCATAAGCGGTATCGGTTAAGAAAAAGTCTACGGTAACTTTAAAGGGAACATTATAAAAGGCCTCTTTCATCCTCTTGGTATCCGGCGCCTGGTTCAAGGGATTGGAGCGGGTTACAAAAATAAGCTTGATAGGTGGTTCTGCCGCAAGAATCGAATTGGCCATTACCGGCCAAGGAAAGTACCTCTCCCGCACTTTTTCTTCAGCCTTTACAATGCTACCAAAATAAGGTTTCCAGAGAGGATGGGCATAGTTAGGTCCACCGCCTTTAACCCCCACATTGCCGGTAATCGCTAAAAGGGCATTTATCGCCCGCACGGTGTTACCGCCGTTTTGGTAGCGCTGAAGTCCATAGCCATATAACACGGCAATGGGCTTTTTAAAAGCAAAAAGTTTTGCGAGATAAGCTAAATCGTCTTCACTTATCCCGGTTTCTTTTAAAACTTTTTCTACCGTTATTTCTTCGGTAAGCCTTGAAAACTCTTCAAAATTTATAACCTTTTCTTTAACAAAAGCTTTGTCGTAGAGCCCTTCACTTATTAAAAGACGGGCTATTCCCAAAGCCAAAAGGCCATCGGTTCCCGGTTTTAAAGAAATATGCCTTCCAATTGCTACCTTTATTTTAAGGGGATTTATCGCCACAATCTCTGCCCCGGCTTCTTTGGCCTCCTTTAAGAACGGCAGTAAATGCAAATTCGTGGTATCCGGATCCCGCCCCCAGAGAATAATAGCCTTGCTGTTTATCAAATCGTGGTACTCACCTAAAGTCGGAGCTCCAAAGTCCCTTTGCATTGCCTCATAGCCGCTACCCCAGCAAAGGCTGCCGGAAGGGTTAGTAACTCCACCCAGGCAATTAAAGAAGCGTTCATCTAAGCGCTTTAAATAACCTCCGGAACCATGGTCGTATAAATGTAAAATCGAAAGGGTTTCCCCTTTTGCATATAACTCACCGATTTTTTCCGTTAAAATGGCAAAAGCTTTTTCCCAGGAAATTTTCCGAAAACTACTCTTTTCTTTTAAAAGGGGCTGAGTTAAACGGTCCGGAGAATAGGTCCTCTCAATTACTTTTTTAAATTTTGGGCAAAGAAAGCCCCGGGTTAAAGGATGGTTTTTGTCCCCCAAAGCTTTTACCACCCGACCATCTTCTACCGTTACCTCAACCCGGCAGGAATCATAACAGTTTAAGGTACAGGTTGTGGAAAATTTCATTTATATGCCCCCTTAGTGTTCTGAAATTGGAGTTTTAAATAACCTTTAAATAACTTAAAAAATACATCCATCCCAAAAGAGTAAATAAAGATAAAAAAGTAGAAATAAATACTCCTTGAGCTCCTTTGACCGCGTCACCGCCGTATTTATTGGCAAAAATAGCAGTATTGGCCGCCGCTGGCATTGCTGCTAAGATTACAGGAATTGCAAGCATTACCCCTCTATTTCCAGTAAAAAATAATATTCCAAAAGTCAAAGCGGGAATTACTAATAACCTAATAATAGCCAGTATCCAAAGTTTAAAATCGGTTAAAATTTCCTTAAAGGACAGTTCCCCTAAAATCGAACCCACCAAAATCATTGAGAGAGGCATGGTTACCTCGCCAATCTCTTTTAAAGCTTGTCCCAAAAATAAGGGCAATTTTACTGAAAAATAAAAGAACGAAAACCCTATAGCCACCGCTATAATTCCTGGATTGATAAACATCTTTTTTATCTCTTCCCGGCTAAAAATGGTTTTAATGCTCTCTCCCTTTAATAAAGCAATCCCTACGGTCCAGTTAAAAACTTGAAAACCGATATTATAAAGGGCAGCCTGAAAAACACCAATTTTTCCGTAAATGGCATGTAAAAGAGGATATCCCATAAAGCCAACGTTGGAAAAAATAAGGATAAACTTGTAAACCCCGGCAATTTCCCGGGATAAACGGAAAAATTTCACCACTATTTCGGCAAAAATGGTAACAAGAAAGTAATAAGAAAAAGAGATAACTAAAAGCAGTAAACTATCCAGTAAAAGCTTTTTACTGAAAGGAAACTGCATTGCAGAAACAATCAGGCTCGGCAGGGTAATAAAAACAACTAAGTCGCCAAAAGCCGCGTCGGTATTTTCACTAAAAAATCGCTTCTTTTTAAGAATAAACCCTAAAAGCAAATAAACTCCAAAAACCAGTATCTGATTGAATACTGCTTCCATTCCTTGCCTCCATTTTTTGTTTTTATATCATATATCTTAACAAAATCTCTTTTAAAAAGTCAGCAAAAAAGTTAAGATATGATTGTATACAACTATAATTATGCTAAAAGGAGGGTATGAAGTGAATTTAGACAGTTACATTGAAAGCCTGAAGGAAGATATTGTTCGCACCACTCAAGAATGGATAAAAATTAAAAGCGTGGAAGGAGAACCAAAGCCCGGAATGCCCTTTGGCGAAGGTGTAAACCAGGCTCTCTTAAAGGCTCTCGCTGACTCCGCCAAAATGGGATTTACGACAAAAAATGTTGACGGCTATGCCGGCTATGCTGAATACGGTCAGGGGAAGGAGTTAGTAGGTATCCTCGTCCACTTAGATGTGGTGCCCGAAGGAGACGGCTGGAGCTATGACCCTTACGGTGGTGTCATTGTCAATAACCGGATTTACGGCCGGGGTACGGTAGATAACAAAGGCCCGGCGGTTGCCTGCCTTTATGCCCTAAAAGCAATAAAGGATTTAAACCTTCCGGTCTCCAAACGAGTACGGATTATTTACGGTTTAAACGAAGAATCCGGCTGGGCCTGCATGGATTACTACCGGGCCAACGAAGAAATTCCCCAGCTTGGTTTTGCCCCGGATGCCGAATTTCCCATCATTTATGCCGAAAAAGGGATTTTGACCTTAAAACTTGCCCGGGAATTTTCTAACCTAAAAAACGGCGAGTTAGTGTTAAAATCCTTTAAGGGCGGACTTCGAGCCAACATGGTGCCGGATTTTGCCGTAGCGGTTTTAGAAGGAAGTGAAAAAGCTCTAAAAACCGCTTCCGATGCCCTGGAAAATTACAAAAAAGAAAAAGGTTTTAAGATGGAAGCGGTAATTGAAGGCAACACCCTTACCATTAAATCCTACGGCATTTCGGCGCACGGCAGCCTTCCGGAAAAGGGTAAAAACGCCATAGCCCAGCTTTTAGTATTTTTGACCACTCTGCCTCTGCCCGGGGACGATATTTCCGCCTACTTAAATTTCTTAGCTGAAAAAATAGGTTTAACTTATAACGGAGAAAATATTGGGTTAAAACTCTCGGATAACGTTTCAGGTAATCTTACCCTCAACCTCGGCGTCTTAGAACTTACCGAAAAAGAAGCTTACGCTGCTTTAAATATTCGCTACCCGGTTACCTATAAAAAAGAAGATCTCTTAAAAATCTTAGAAGAGCAAATTTCCGGTACCGGCATTTACTTAAAAGATATCTCCGATATGGCTCCCCTATACGTACCCGAAGACCATTTCTTAGTGCAGAAACTTAAAAAAGTTTATGAAGAAAAAACCGGCGAGCCTGCCCGGTTAATAGCCATTGGCGGCGGCACTTATGCCCGGGCTATTCCCAACGCCGTTGCTTTTGGTCCTCTATTCCCGGGCATGGAAGAACTTGCCCACCAAAAAGACGAGTATATCGATATCGACCATTTAATTCAGATAACCAAGATATATGCCGCAGCGATTTATGAATTAATTAAGTAGCAAAAAGCCCTGAAGCTTTTAGCTTCAGGGCTTTTAATTCTTTAATTTTCAACAGCTACTTCTGGTTGCTGCGGCTTACTTAAAATATTCAGCCACTTGATAATTGAGCTTACCATAACGATAATCGATAGAGACAACATTATTGCTACTAAAACTGCTGGTACCATTTGCCCCTGCGGGAGATAAACTTTGGTAAGATTTATAAAACCAGCATCCATTACCGTGACAAAAAGGAAGGTCATTGGTAAGAAAGTAGTCAGCGCATAAATCCGCTTTTGACTCTTCTGTAATATCATTGAAGTCCCAATAGCTAACGCTAAAACCCCAATAGTTTGGTTGGCTACCCCAAACACCGGCCAGATAGTTTTAATATCTCCACCATAAATTAGATAACCCCAGGTAAAGGAAACAAAGGCACTTAAAACTACAGCTAAAACAGTTGATTTACTTTCTTTAATTGGCTCATAAATCATTCCCAGTAAGTCCTGAGCAATATACCTTGCCACCCTGGTACCTGCATCTATGGTAGTTAAGATAAACAGAGCCTCAAACATGATGGCAAATTGATACCAGTAAGCCATTAAGTGTTTTAAACCCGGGATACTTGCAAAAATGTTGGCCATCCCTACCGCCAGGGATACAGCTCCACCGGGACGTCCTGCAACATCCTCACCTACAAGTTTAGAAAGTTCTGGTAAGTGAACTACCGGCATATTCAACGTTTTAAAAATTTCCGGCTTGGTGTTGATGGCAAAGTAATCACCCGGCATTAAAGTAGTAGCAGCAATTAAGGCCATTAAAGCCACAAAGGCTTCCGTTAACATGGCACCATAGCCGACAATTTTAATATCTTTCTCGTTTGCTATCATTTTCGGCGTAGTTCCGGAACTGACCAAAGCATGGAAACCGGAAATAGCTCCACAGGCTATGGTGATAGAAATAAACGGCCATACTTTGCCACCAATTATCGGACCGCCGCCATGGATAAATTTAGTAAATGCCGGCATTTGAATTTGGGGATTAACTATTATAATTCCCAATGCCAGTGCCAAAATCGTTCCGATTTTCATGTAGGAGCTTAAATAATCCCGCGGTGCTAATAAAAGCCATACCGGCAAAGCTGCTGCTAAAAAGCCATAGGCCGGAAGTAAAATTTCCAGTGTTTTATCCGATAAAGTCAGGTACGGAGCTAAGAACGAATTTTTGACGTACGGTCCAAGGAATACCGCTAAAAGAACCAAGATAACGCCAATAAGGGAAGCTTCACCAATTTTTCCGGGACGAATCTTATGCATATAAAGACCAATAAATATTGCTATGGGGATGGTCATGGCAATGGTAAAGACACCCCAGGGGTTTTTAAATAACGCATTAACTACCACCAGGCCCAAACCGGCCATAGTTAAAATAATGAGGAAAAATACCGCAATACCGGTTGCAACCCCTGCTACAGGGCCCACTTCCTTTTTGGCAATTTCCGACAAACTTTTGCCACCGTGGCGAATGGAGGCAAATAAGACCACCATGTCATGCACGGCACCAGCTAAAACCGACCCAATTAAAATCCAGAGGGTTCCCGGAAGATAACCAAACTGCGCCGCTAAAACCGGACCCACCAGCGGTCCTGCTCCGGCAATTGCCGCAAAATGGTGACCAAAGGCAACCCATTTGTTCATAGGTACATAATCTTTACCGTCGTTGTATTTTTCAGCAGGAGTTTTCCGCATTTCATCCAAGGTTAAAACCTTAGCCGCCAGAAAACTCCCGTAAAAACGGTAAGCTAAAACTAAAATAAGGGCTGCCCCAATGATAAGTTCTAAGGCACTCACAAAACTCACCCCTTCAAATAATAATTATTATTCCCTAACCTAATTTAAGGGACAACCCTTACCTTTGCATATAATTTTGTAATATAATGTTGAATTTTTGCAATAACTGTCGAAAACTTTGTAATATTTGTTTTATATGTTTAACCCAATTTTTTCTTTAAAGCTTTTCAGAAAAGTCCTGCCTACCGGCACCTCACTGGCTCCATCATCTCCCATTCTTAAAATCAATCCCCCACCAAAAAGCGGAATAATTTCTTTTATCTGCTCAAAGTTTACCAAAAAGCTCTTATGAACTTTTACAAAATTTTTTTCGCCGAGCATATCCTCCAATTCCGAAAGAGAATGCCGGCACATGACCCACTTATTTTTTAACCTTAGCCGGGCATATCTCCCCTGAGCTTCAACGAAATATATTTCCTCTCTTTTGAGCGGTAAAATTTTATCCGCAGTCTGAATAAACACTTTTTGCTGTGGAGCAATGGCTTGGATACTCTGCCACATCTTCTGTTTGTATATCTCTTTATCTCTTAACTTTTCCTCAATTTTTTCCAAAGTCAGCTTTACCCTTTCTGCAGAAAAAGGTTTTAATAGATAATCCAAGGCATTTAATTCAAAGGCTTTTACCGCATATTGGTCGTAAGCAGTGGCAAAAACAATTAACGGGGGATCTTTTTCCTTTAAAAGCTCCAAGGCTACGTCTAAACCGTTTAAACCGTACATTTCAATATCCAAAAAAACCACATCCGGTTTTCGGTCTCTTAAAACCTCAAAAAGCTCTTCACCCGAATCTGCTTCCCCGATAACTTCTACTCTTTCAGTTTCCTCCAATAAATACTTTAGTTCTTCCCGGGCTAAAGGTTCATCATCCACCACAACCGCTGTGATCATCTTAAAGCCTCCTTGCTTAAAAGAGGAATTATTAACCTGGATATCGTGCCCCCATCTTCCCTGGAATATAAATAAAATTGCCCTTCTTCCCGGAAAAGATTCCTTAATCTTTCTTTTAGATTGGAAAGTCCAACTCCAACTTTTACGTCCTCCCTAAGACCAACACCATTATCCACTATCTCAATTACCGCTTTGTTATCCTGAAGTTTGGCATTTATTTGAACTAACCCACCCTTTTTGGGCAAAATGCCGTGCTTGACAGCATTCTCTACCAACGTTTCCACAGCAAAGGGAGGAACCATAACTTCTTTTACTTTATCATCTATATTTAAATTTACCTGTAACTTATCAGAAAATCGTGCTTTTTCAAAGGTGAGATACAATTCCACATTTTTTAATTCTTCCGCCAAGGGTATTAAAGGCTCCCATTCCCTTAAATTCCGCCGGAAATATTCGCTAAGCTTTATTATCAACTCCCGGGCCTGATCGGGATTTTTTCGGCAAAGAGCTACTATGGTATTTAGAGAATTAAACAAAAAGTGAGGATTGATTTGAGCTTGCAGGGCTTTTAATTCAGCCCTGGCCAAAAGCTTTGCCTGATGTTCCAGCATTGATAATTCCAGCTGGGTGGAAATTAAACGGGATAATCCTTCAATAAAAGTAATGGTAAATTCACCAATTTTGTCAGGTTTATTGTAATAAAGCTTTAATGCCCCCACCACTTCGTTTCTAATAAATAAAGGAGCAATCACTGCCGACGCCAATTTACAATTGGAATTGCTGCAGCCTATAGCCTCCTTATTTAAAACTACGGTTAGTTCCCCGTTATTTAAAGCTTTAGCGGTAGCAGCTGTTTTTATTGGTGTGCCGCTTAAATGGTGATCTTCGCCACTGCCGACATGAGCTAATATTATGTTTTTATCGGTAAGGGCAACAGCATCAGCATCGGTTTTATTTAAAATAATTCTGGAAACCTTAAAAGCCGTTTCCCTATTTAAACCTTCCCTTAAAATTGGTAAGGTTTCGTTAGCAATATTTAAAGCCTTTTCCGCATAAACCGCTCCTATATGCTCTTTTTCTTTCACCGTGCTTTCTAATATTAAAAGAAAAACCCCTATACCTATACCGTTTACCAAAATCATTGGCAGTCCAATTACTTTTACTAAACTAAGGGCATCTTCAAAGGGCCGGGCTAAAAGTAAAATAATAATCATTTGTAACGTTTCGATAAACATACCGGTTAAAATACCAAAAACTACATTAAACCTTTTTTCCGGAAAACGCCGGGCCAAGACCCCGGCAATTAATCCCTCAACGGTTGTAGATATGCCACAAGCCACTGCCGTAAAACCACCCAGCCAGGCCCGGTGCACTCCGGCAATTAAACCTGCCAGCAAACCTGCGGCAGGCCCTCCAATTATACCGGCAATAGCAGGCCCTACTACTCTGGAGTTAGCAATAGCCCCTTTAATCGGTATCCCCCAGTAAGTCCCGATGATTCCAAAAAGTCCAAACCCCAAAATTAGACCCAACTTTTGGCGAATGGTTAATTCCTGTTGGAGAATATTGCGAAAAAGTCTGGTTTTGGAAACAAAAAAGGCTAAAGTAATGATGACGCTTAACCTTTCAATTAAATTTATAAACAATTCATTCATGTTCTCACCCTCTAAATAAAACCTCTAAATAAAAATGAGGCGGCATCCTACCACCTCGTTTTTAAAATTGTTTTATGCTTCTTTTTTCTTAAAAGTATTGCTTTCACCGCACTGAGGACATTTTCTCGGTTTACACCGGGTTTCTTTTTCATAACCGCACTTTTCACATACAAAGACTGCCATTTGAGAACCCTCCATTTAATTTTATTTAATAACTATTACTATTATATCAAATCTATTTTTCTTGAAAAGAGTATTTTCATTAATCCTTTAAAAAAGGATTATGCTCCTTTTCATACCCTACGGTAGTCTCCGGACCGTGTCCGGGTAGCACCCGGGTATCTTCGGGCAGGGTAAAAATTTTCTCCCGGATGGATTTTAATAACTTTTCCCAGGAACCACCGGGAAAATCTACCCGACCTACCGAACCAAAAAACAAGGTATCCCCGGAAAAGAGGACATCACAGCTGTATAAACAAATGCTCCCCAAAGTATGTCCGGGGGTATGGAGTACTTTAAGTTTTTCTCCACCAAAAATTATTTCATCACCGTCCACTACTTCCTGATCTGCCGGCGCCAGCTTCACCGCTCCTCCTAAAAAGCCAGATAAATTCTTGCTGGGATCAAGAAGCATCGGGGCATCTTTGGGATGGATTAAAACTTTCGCACCGGTTTTGTTGCGCACCTCATCCACTGCCGCTATGTGATCGCCATGACCGTGGGTTAAAACGATATATTTTAGTTTTAAGCCATTCTGATCGATAAATCTCAGGATCTTATCTCCATCACCGCCGGGGTCAATTGCCACAGCCTCGCCCGTCTTCTCGCACCACGCTATATGACAGTTAGCAGCAATTACCCCCACCGTTAAAGTTTTTATCTGCACCCTTTTCACCTCACCCAATTAAATTTCCACAATAACCGTAACAGGACCATCGTTAATTATTTCCACTTCCATCGTCGCCTGAAAAATCCCGCTTTTTACCGAAACCTCTTGTTCTTTTAGTATATCTAAAAATCTTTCAAATACCTCCCGGGCAACCTCCGGTGGGGCTGCCTCGGTAAAGCTTGGGCGGCGTCCTTTACGGGTATCACCGTAAACGGTAAAATTCGAAACGACTAAAATCTCGCCTCCTACATCTTTGACACTGTAATTAAATTTTCCCTTTCCATCCTCAAAAATACGTAAATTTACTAACTTTTCCGCAAGATACCGGCACTCTCTCTCCCCATCCCCCTGTCGTATCCCAACCAAAGCAACCAGGCCAGGTCCTATCTCGGAAACAACCTGTCCGTCAACGGTAACTTTCCCACGTTTAACCCTTTGCACTACTGCCCGCATATAACCCTCCTATTTATTTACCCGATAAACTTCGGTGACCCCTCTAACCTTTTCCAATTTATCGGTAATTTGTTTTAATTGATTGATATTTTTTACCTCCAGAGCCAAATCCACCACAGCTCCACCATTTTTGGTACTCCGACCGGATACATAATTGGCACTAATTTTTTGTTCGGCCAATACCCCCAAGATGTCATTTAAAAAACCGGCCCGGTCATGACCGCGAATTTCCAGACGGACTGTAAAGGGAAGTTCAATAGCCCCTTCCCAGTTCACTTCTACCAAACGCTCCGGTTCGTGGCGCCGAAAATATTCAACGTTCCGGCAGTTAGTATGATGCACCGAAACGCCCCGTCCGCGGGTTACATAGCCAACAATAGGGTCCCCCGGTACGGGCATACAGCACTGGGCAAGGCGAACCATTAAATCTGCTTCTCCCCGCACCACTAAGCCCCGGGTTGGCTTATTAAGGGTAGCTTTGCTTTCCTTTATTACCCTTTCTTCAATACTTTTTTCAGTTCTGGGAAGGCCTTCACGAATTTTATTAAGAACGGTATTAGGAGTTACAGTTCCATCGCCAACGGCAGCAAATAAATCTTCCAGAGAATGAAAATTTAATTTTTTAACTACTTCGGATATTTTTTCTAAAGAATACTCTTCGGGGTTTAAGCCCAGTTTCTTAATTTCTTTTTCAATTAACTCCCGGCCTCTAAGGGCCAACTCTTCCCTCTGGGTCTTTTTGAAATACGATTTAATTTTTCCTTTGGCATGGGAAGTTTTAACTATTTTCAGCCAATCCCTACTTGGAGCGGCTCCCTGCTTGGTAATAATCTCAACAATATCACCATTTTTTAACTGATAATCTAACGGTACCAGCCTGCCGTTTACCTTGGCCCCAACGCACCTATTTCCCACGTCAGTATGAATGCGGTAGGCAAAATCAATCGGCACCGATCCCGCCGGTAACTCAACCACATCGCCCTTGGGAGTAAAAACAAAAACAGAATCGGAAAAAATATCAACTTTAAGGGTTTCCATAAACTCCCGGGCGTCTTTAAGTTCCCGCTGCCACTCGAGGATCTGGCGTAGCCACGATAGCTTTTCGTCAAACTTTTTGTCGCCTTTACCTCCTTCTTTATACCGCCAGTGAGCAGCAATACCGTATTCGGCAGTGCGGTGCATTTCAAAAGTCCGAATCTGGATTTCCAGGGGCTCGCCAAAAGGTCCAATAACGGTAGTATGCAGGGACTGGTACATATTAGACTTCGGCATGGCGATGTAGTCCTTAAAGCGTCCCGGGACCGGAATCCACATGGTATGGATAATACCCAACACCGTATAACAGTCCCGGACACTTTCCACAATCACCCGAACCGCCATGACATCGTAAACTTCGCTAAAATCTTTTTGCTGTTCCCGCATTTTTTGAAAAATGCTGTATAAATGCTTGGGACGTCCTTCAATTTTGGCTTTAATATTATATGACTTTAATTTTTCTTCTAAGATAGAAATAACCTGTTGGATATACTGTTCCCTCTTGGCCCTGGTTTTGGCGATTTTTTCGACAATGTCATAATAATTATCCGGATCTAAATAGCGGAAAGCCAAATCTTCAAGTTCCCACTTAATCCGGTAAATTCCCAGTCTATGGGCCAGGGGAGCAAAAATTTCCAAAGTTTCCCGGGCAATTTCCTTTTGTTTTTCCGGATTGTGGTACTTTAAAGTGCGCATATTGTGCAGTCTATCGGCAAGCTTTATTAATATTACCCGGATATCCTTGGCCATGGCCAAAAACATTTTTCTTAAGTTTTCTACCTGCTGCTCTTCTTTATTTTTAAACTCTATCCGGGATAACTTGGTAACTCCATCAACTAAATTGGCAACTTCTTCCCCGAACTCCCGGGCTATATCCTCAATGGTATAAGCCGTATCTTCCACTACATCGTGGAGTAATCCGGCAGCAATTGTCTCATCATCCATCTGCAAACCCGCTAAAATAAATGCAACCGCCAAGGGGTGGGTGATGTAATCTTCCCCGGAAGCCCTCTTTTGCCCGGCATGCGCCTCTGCCGCAAAGTTATAAGCTTTTTTAATTAATTCTTCGTCCATGTTGTTATTATAATTCTTTATTTTTTTTAAAAGAGCTTCCAGCGAAAGCACATCCTCACCCCTTTCTCTTTAAGTTTTTTGTCTTTTATTATAACACATCCGGATAAAAAACCTTAAAATATTCCCGAAGGTTTTGCTCGTATTCCTTGGCCCGGGCATAGGTGCTGGAAATTTCCAGATTTATTTTATCCTGGGAAGGTGGAAACAAAAATACCCATTTTTTACCGTCCTCTTCCCAAATTTTTATTAAATTTAATTCTGTTAAAACTTTAAGAATGCTAATTAAAAGCAAGTAATCATCTTTCACCCTCATTTCATCACCAAAAGCATTAAAAAACAGCTCTTTCTCAGAAAAAGTAAAGGGATTTCCCGTTAAAAGTTTTTGCCGCAGAGCCATATAAACTTTGGCAATTTTATCCCGCTGGGGTAAAATTCGCACAAGCCGCAGATAAAGTATTTTTAGATCTTCTTTGTTAGCCAAAACTCCCAGACTGCCCGAATAATCCGTAAGCAGCGGAATGGTAACATCTAAAAGGAGCGGCGGAGTTGTAAAAATTATTTGTTCAAAGGTAAAGTTTAATGCTTCCGGCAAATACTGCTCGGAAGTAAGTAATATTCCCGTTTCCCGGTATTTTTTCAGGGCTTTCTCTTTAAAAGTTTCCCTTAGTTCAGGACAGTAAGGTAATAAAGTAAAACCATTTTCCCACAGTTCCAGGGCCTGACCGTACATTTCCGCAAGATTAGCTGTAACCACTAACGTTTTCTTTGTTCCCGCAAGTTTTATAAAACTAAACTCCCTCTGGTTTAACTTGTTAATTCTCCGGGCAAAACTTACTTTTTCCGGATGGTTGGCAAACTTATAACAATACGGTTTTGCTAAAAGGGATAACTCTTCTTCAATGGTATTTAACTCTTTTTCCTTTATTTTTTTAACTTTAAAAATACGCCCTTCCCCCGGAGCAATTTCCTTGACATTTAGTTGCAGTTCCGTTTTACCGTTAAACCGATTGGGCTTAGGAATAAACGCTAAATCTACTTCGTTCTGCTGGTAGACAAACTCTAAATAATCCCCTTTAGAAAACGCAATGGAACTAAAAATTTCCCGGTTAAGCTTTACATTAAACTTTAGGTGATTTCCGTTTTTCCCAACGGCTTGAGCTCCCCTAATTTGGCCACCTTTAATTAAAAAAAGCGGTTCGGGATTTTGTTCTCCAAAGGGAGCAAAAAGCGCAATTTCATCCGAAATCTTTAAATTTAAATCATTTTCACCCACAACCTCTTCCACTTCTATTTTGGGCAGTAAAAGCTCGTCCGGTAAATGTTTTTCGGCATAAGCCAGCAGCGCTTCTTTAAACTCCAAAAAGCGGGATTTTAGGACCCCTACCCCCACCGCCCGCTCGTGGCCACCAAAATGGGTTAGATAATCCTTTACCGCTTTTAAAGCCTCAAACAAGTTAAAACCAAAAACGCTCCGGCCAGAACCTTTACCTTCTTCCCCGTCAAAACTTATTAAAATCACCGGACGGTAATATTTTTCCATGAGCTTCGAAGCAACAATTCCAATTACGCCGGGATGCCAGCCATCTCCACCTATAATGAGAATTTTTTCCCGGTCTAAATCCACTTCCCTTTCAATTGTTTCCACCGCCGCCTTAAAAATTTCCGCTTCGATTCCCTGGCGGTTCTGGTTTTCTTCGGAAAGGCGGTAGGCTAAAGCTAAAGCTCGCTCGTAATTTTCTTCAATCAACAATTCAAAAGCTAAAGCAGGATCCTTCAAGCGCCCGGCAGCATTTAAACGGGGAGATAATATAAACCCAACATCCCTGGTAGTTATTTCTTCCCGGTTTAATTGAGCTACTTCTTTCAAAGCTTTTAATCCGGGACGCCCGGTAGCGGCAAGCCTTTTTAATCCTTCAATTACAAAAATCCGGTTTTCATCCACAAGGGGTACAATATCCGCTATCGTTCCAACGGTAAAGAGGTCCAAATACTGGTCTAAAATATCCTCTTCCCGCTCCCCCAGAGCCATTCCTAAAGCCAGAACCAGTTTTAAAGCAACACCAACCCCGGCCAAGCCCTTAAAAGGGTAAGGACAATCTTTTTGCTTGGGATTAATTACCGCCTCCGCTACTGGAATTTCTTCCTGGGGCTCGTGGTGGTCGGTTATAACCACCTTTGCCCCCATTTCCCTTACCGTTTTAACTTCATCCACAGCGGTTATCCCACAGTCAACAGAAATGATAAAACTAATCCCCTCTTCTAAAGCTTTCACCAGAGGTGGGAGATGAAGGCCATATCCTTCATCCAAACGATTGGGAATATACCAGTCTACATTAAAGCCCCTTTTTCGCAAAAAGTCGTAAAGAAGGGCGGTGGAAGTAAGGCCATCGGCATCGTAGTCCCCGTAAATTAAAAATTTTTCGGTGTTCCGTCCGGAAAGAATTAACTTGACAGCTTTTTCCATATCCTTTAATAAATAGGGGGAATATGTATCATCAATATTTCCCCAGAAAAACCGCCGTACCCCTCGCGGGTGGAAAATACCCCTATTTACCAGCATTTTAGCCGTTAAAGGCTCTATCCTAAAAAAATCCTCCAGATACTTTTCTCCCAAATGCGAAGTTTCAAAAATAAGCCAGTTCTTTTTTTCCATTTAATCCTCCAAAATTTAGTTAATTATTTATACCCAAAATTACTATTCTATGTTAGTATTTTACTATATATTACTTGCAAATTTAAATTATTATCTTCAATTTTATTTCAGGAGGGGGAAAGATGCTGGGAACAATTGTAAACTTTATTGCCATTCTTCTTGGCGGAAGTATCGGTGTATTTTTTAAAAAGAGCCTGCCTGAAAACTATAAGGAAGTAGTAATGAACATTTTAGCCTTATCGGTAGTAGTCGTTGGTATCCAAATGGCTATCACCTCGAAAAACTTTTTGGTAGTAATTTTAAGCCTGGTACTGGGAGGCCTGGTGGGGGAATTTTTGGGAATAGAAAAGGGTCTTAACTCTTTAGGGCAAAAACTTGAGAAACGTTTTTCCGAGAGTGGAGGAGATTTTGCCCGGGGCTTTGTTTACGCCACTTTAGTTTTCTGCGTGGGAGCTATGGCGATTATGGGAGCAATTGAGGATGGTTTAAATAATAACCACCAAATTCTCTTTATTAAATCCCTTTTAGACGGTATTTCTTCAATTATATTTGCAGCGACACTGGGAAAAGGTGTTATCTTTTCCGCTTTTCCAGTACTAATCTATCAAGGAAGTATTGCCCTTTTTGCCGGGCTTATTAAAGGCTTTTTAACGCCGGCAATAGTTAATGAACTCACCGCCACCGGTGGTATACTTATAATCGGGATCGGTACGAACATGTTAAACTTAACCAAGCTAAAAATAGGAAATTACCTCCCGGCACTGATCTTTGTCTTCGTCTTTGAGCCCGCTTTGCGCTTTTTAAGCTAAATAAGGAAGGATGGAAATATGGAAAAGAAAAACCTCGGCTTAACTTATATTTTACTGGTTATAGTTGCAATGCTTTGGGCCAGTGCCTTTGTTGCCGCCCGGGAAGTGGTCAGGGAAGTGCCTCCGGTAGTTGCTGCGACCCTCCGGTTTTTACTAAGCGGCCTAATAATAATGCCCCTTGCTTTATACCGGGAAAAAAACCGGCGTTACGGGTTAAAAAATTACCTGTATCTTGTTATCATGGGATTTACCGGGATTTTTCTCTATAACCTCTTTTTCTTTTTCGGCGTAAAATTCAATCCCGCTTCCGACAGCTCGCTGGTTATTGCCGTCAACCCCATTGTTGTTTCGCTGTTGGCTGCTCTTTTCTTAAAAGAAAAACTTACGTTTGAAAAAATATTAGGACTGATAATTTCTTTCATCGGAGTTTTACTTGTCATTTCGGAAGGTCATCCTTTAACTTACTTTCAGGGACCGCTTGAACCTACCCGCTTTTTACTTTTCGGAGCGGTAATTTCCTGGGCAATTTATTCCGTTATCAGCAAAAAGGTTATGGGAACGGTTTCCCCTTTGGCAACAACTGCTTTTAGTATTTTCTTTGGTGCTATTTTCTTTCTTCCCTGGGGAATCGGAGAAATGCAACACGTTAATATGTTAAAAATATCGTTAAAAAGTTATCTTTTAATCATTCATTTAGCTGTATTCCCTACGGTTCTCGCTTTCTTTTGGTGGAATCTCGGAATAAAAAAAGTAGGTGCTCAAAAATCAGCACTTTTTATTAATTTAATTCCTATCTTTACCTTGATTTTATCTGCCGTTTTTTTGGGAGAAAAAATAACCCTTCCCCGAGTACTGGGAGGGTTACTGGTAATTTTGGGTGTTTTAGAAGGAAGTTACGGCTTTATCTCCCTTCCTGCTAATAAAGAAACCAGTTTATCCAGCTAACTTTTTCTTCGGGAATTTTTAGATTTCCAAGCCCCCGACCCAGGAGGATTTCAGGCTTATTTTCCCCGTGAAAATCACTGCCACCGGATATTAAAAGATTATACTTACCGGCTAATTCCAGGTACAGCCTGGTTTGTTCTTCATTGTGGTAGGTATAATAAGCTTCAATTCCATCCAAGCCATAAGATATTAATTCCTCTAAAATTTTTTTTAAGCCCTCGTCATCTTTTTCTAAGTACACCGGATGGGCTAAAAAGGTAAGTCCACCGGCTTTTTTTATAATATTTATAGCTTGTTTAGGGGTTAATTTTTCCTTCGGAACATAAGCCGGACACCCTTTGCCAAGATATTTGCTAAAGGCTTCCTCAATTGAAGAAACATACCCCTTTTTTAACAAAACCCGGGCCATGTGGGGCCTACCGACTATATCTCCCCCGGCTTCCGCAATTACTTCTTCCAACGTAATCTCAAACCCCAGTTCTCGTAATTTGGCTAACATTTTCGGGTTGCGTCGCTCCCTGTTTTCCTTAAGTTTTGTGAGCGCTTCTGCAAAAATCGGGTCGTTCACATCTATACCATAGCCCAAAATATGCATTTCCGTTGGCTCAAAAACCACACTTATTTCCACTCCAGGAATTACTTTAACTCCATACTTTTTTCCAGCCTCTACCGCCTCAATAACTCCGGCAGCAGAATCATGGTCGGTAACAGCCAAAATCTTAAGCCCTTCCTTTTGAGCAAGTCTAACTAAAGCTTCGGGAGTACAAGTACCATCGGAAGCAGTAGTATGGGTGTGTAAATCTATCATAAAATCCTCCTTCTTTAAGATATATTACCTTGTTTCGGGAAGCCAAAAACAGCTTAAGGTCCCTGCTTCATTTTTTTAAATTATACTAAAAAACCGTCAAAAAGAAAAAGAGCAGCTCTTTTTAAAAGAACTGCTCCCAACGTATCTTAGCCACCTAAGTAGGCTGCTTTGACCTGCGGGTCTTCCGCCAGCTCCCGGGCAGGACCAGATAATACAATTTTACCGGTCTCCAAAACATAGCCTTTATGGGCAATAGATAACGCCATATGAGCGTTTTGCTCCACTAAAAGAATTGTCGTCCCCTGCTCGTTTAACTCTTTAATAATGGCAAAAATTTCTTTAACTAAAAGGGGAGCCAAACCCATAGATGGTTCATCCAACAGCATAAGGCGCGGGGCAGACATCAACGCCCGGCCCATAGCCAACATTTGCTGCTCACCACCGGAAAGCGAGCCAGCCAGTTGCCCCTTCCTTTCCGCAAGTCTTGGAAACCGCTCGTAAACCCGGTTTAATCTACGTTTAAATTCCGCCTTATCCTTTAAAAGATACGCCCCCAGTTCTAAATTTTCTAAAACCGACATATTGGCAAAAACCCGCCGGCCTTCAGGCACCTGACTGATTCCCCTTTTGACAATTTCGTGGGCGGGTTTGCCGGTAATATCCTCACCTTCAAAGATTATCTTTCCCGATTTGGGTTTTACCAATCCGCAAATCGTATTTAAGGTAGTACTCTTTCCGGCGCCGTTTGCCCCAATTAAGGTAACTATTTCCCCTTCATTCACGGTAATGGAAATTCCCTTTAAAGCATGAATAGCTCCGTAAAAAACATTTAAATCTTCGATTCTTAATACTTCTTTTCCGCTCACAGTTATGCCCCCTCTCCCAAATATGCTTCAATGACCCGGGGATTGTTCTTAATTTCTTCCGGGGTACCGTGAGCTATATTTATGCCGTAATCCAAAACGTAAATCCGCTCACAGATGTTCATTACAAGGTGCATGTCATGTTCAATTAAAAGAATAGTCAAGTTAAACTTATCCCGGATAAAGCCAATTAATTCCATAAGCTCGGTAGTTTCCTGCGGGTTCATACCCGCTGCCGGTTCGTCCAAGAGCAGCAAAGAAGGATGTGTTGCCAGCGCCCGGGCAATTTCCAACCGCCGCTGCTCTCCATAAGGCAGGTTTTTGGCCTTTTCTTCCGCTTTATGGGCTAAGTTCATGATTTTTAAAAGCTCATAAGCTTCATCCCGCATTTCTTTTTCTCCCCGGTAGTACTTCCCGAGGCGGAGAATAGCATGAACCATATTATAAGGAGCATGCAAATGCCGGGCAATCAAAACGTTTTCTAAAACCGAAAGCTCGCTAAAAAGACGAATGTTCTGGAAAGTACGGGTTATGCCTTTGGCTGCAATTTCATACGGTTTTAAACCTACGATACTTTCACCTTTAAAGATGATATCGCCGGTAGTTGGCAGGTAAATCCCCGTTAAAAGGTTAAATACCGTTGTTTTTCCAGCACCGTTGGGACCGATTAACCCAACTAAATCCCCTTCATTTAAGGTAAGATTTAAATCCTGAACCGCTTTTAATCCTCCAAAACTAATCCCCAGGCTATGCGTTTGCAGAATGGTTGCCATGACTTACACCCCTCTTCCTCTGCAAAAGCTTAAAGGATAATTCGTGGGTCCCAAGAAGTCCCTGGGGTCTAAACAACATAACCAAGATTAAGATTATCGCATAGATAATAAGCCGTAATTCCGCCAGACTTTGCAGAAATGTGGAAATTAAAGTCAAGACAATTGCCGCTACCACCGAACCGGTGAGGCTTCCCTGTCCACCCAGAACTACCATCACTAAAATATCAAAGGATTTTAAGAAGTTAAAAGCGTTGGGTTCAATAAAGGTAATGTAGTGCGCCAGAAGCGCTCCACCAATTCCCGCAAAAAACGAACCCATGGTAAAAGCGATAACTTTATATTTAGTAGTATTGATACCCATCACTTCCGCTGCAATTTCATCTTCACGAACGGAAATACAGGCCCGACCATGACTGGATTGGACAAAGTTTTTAATTACCAT
This sequence comes from Carboxydothermus hydrogenoformans Z-2901, assembly GCF_000012865.1. Lineage (GTDB taxonomy): Bacteria > Bacillota > Z-2901 > Carboxydothermales > Carboxydothermaceae > Carboxydothermus > Carboxydothermus hydrogenoformans. The sequence goes on from NC_007503.1 coordinate 2,015,376, forward strand.
AACCGTAACCAGCATACAACCAAAGGCCCAGAGCCAGTTGGTCCGCTGGGTTATTCCCATCAGTCCATAAGCACCGCCCAGATAATCGATATTGGTTATTACCCCCCGGATAATTTCCGCAAGTCCCAGAGTAGCTATTGCCAGATAATCACCTTTTAAGCGAAGGGTAGGTATACCAATAATTATACCTCCAATACCGGCAACTATTGCTCCTACTAAAAGGGAGACAATAAAGGGAGCATTAAAGTTTAAAGTCATGATAGCGGAGGCATAAGCACCTAATGCCATAAATCCCGCATGACCAATAGAAAACTGACCGGTAAAACCAACCACTAAATTTAAACTAACCGCCAGGATAATGTTTATAGCGATGATAATTAAGTTTAACATGACAAAGGGGCTTAAAATTCCTGCAGAGTACAAAACCTGAACTCCCAACATTAACACTAAGAGTAAAACCGTTACAGTGAGATTTTCCTTTGTAAGCCAGTTTTTCAGCATCTGTTTCACCTACACTTTCTCCCGGACGTTTTTACCGAATATGCCGGATGGTTTGACTAACAAGATGATAATTAAAATGACAAAAGCCACCGGATCCCGGTATAACGAACTTCCATAGCCGCTTACCAAAGATTCGGTAATCCCCAAAATTAAGCCCCCGGTCATTGCTCCCGGAATAATTCCTATTCCCCCTAAAACCGCAGAAACAAAAGCTTTCAAACCAAACATTATGCCCATTAAAGGAAAGACCTTATTGTAATATACCCCAACCAGCACCCCTGCTGCTGCTGCCAGGGCAGAACCAATCGCAAAGGTGATGGATATTGTCGTATCTACATTTATCCCCATTAAGCGTGCGGCCTGCATATCATAAGAAACCGCCCGCATCGCTTTACCAATTTTGGTATTATGAACAATGTATTGCAATAGAAGCATTAAAATAATGGTAACAACAATAATCAAAATTTCCCGATTGGAGATGGTAACTTTTCCCCCCAACAACGGATAAGAAACTTGTTTAAAAACCTCCGGAAAAGCTCGAGGCTGGGGGCCCAGGAAAAACATGGTGGTATACTCCAAAAGGAGCGAAACACCTATCGCCGTGATTAAAATTACTATCTTGGGAGAATTTCTTAACGGCCGGTAAGCTAACCTTTCGATAATAATCCCCAAAATTGCACAAGCAATCATGGAAACAATCAACGCCGGAACAAACGACATTTTTAAAACCGCGGTCGCATAAAGCCCAACAAAAGCACCAAGCATATAAACATCGCCGTGGGCAAAGTTTATGAGTTTTATAATACCGTAAACCATGGTATATCCCAGGGCAATTAAAGCATAAATGCTTCCTACAGATATTCCGTTTATCAACTGCTGGATAAATTCCGTCATTTTGGCCACCCCTAACCTTTTGAATTCATTTTTTTGGGGGAGGAAATAATCCTCCCCCCTTTAACAACTTAAGGATTTACGTATGCCTTATAGGTCTGCTTACCATCTTTATATTCTAAAATAACCAAACCTTTAACAGCATTATGGTTTTTATCCAGGGAAATTTTAGCAGTAACCCCTTCTACATCTTTGGTGGTTTTCAAAGCCTCTTTAATCTTCTCGGGTGTTGCCTCTCCAGCCCGTTTGATAGCATCTACCAGTACTAATACCGTATCGTAACCTACTGCTGCCATAGCATCCGGCTCGCTACCGTATTTTTCCTTATATTTCTTCACAAAGTCCTGAACTTTCGGGTCAGGCATTAAAGATGAATAGTGGTTGGTAATGAAGGTATTGTTAAGCGCAGCAGCACCGGCAATTTCTACCAATTTCGGAGAGTCCCAACCGTCACCGCCACCCATCGGAACATTGATACCAAGCTCCCGGGCTTGTTTTACAATTTGCCCCACTTGCTCATAGTAACCAGGTACATAAATGAACTCAGGGTTTAAACCTTTAATTTTGGTTAAGACGGAACGGAAATCCTGGTCCTGGGTGGTATAGTTTTCATCGGCTAAAATCTCGCCACCACCAGCTTTAAAAGCCTCCACAAAGAATTTGGCCAAACCAACGGAATAAGGAGCAGTATTATCCTTTAAAACAGCAACTTTCTTAAGTTTTAAGTCGTTCAACACAAACTTTGCCATGGCAGTTCCCTGGAAGGGGTCAATGAAGCAAGTCCGGAAAATGTATTCCCGCACTTTGCCGGTCTTGGGGTCAACGGTTACATCCGGGTTAGTTGCTGAAGGGGAAATAACCGGAACTTTGTTGGTCTCTGCTATATTAACGTAAGAAAGGGTATTACCGGAAGTCATCGAACCGATAATGGCTACAACTTTATCCTAGTAATCAAACGGGTAGCTACAGATGCTGCCTCAGTGTTATCCGACTTATTATCATACTTGACAATTTCAATTTTCTTGCCCAGAACGCCGCCGGAGTTATTAATTTCTTCAACCGCTAACATAATTCCATTTAAACCAGACTGACCCAAAGTAGCAACGTTTCCCGAAAGCTCCAAATTGGCCCCAATTTTTATAGTGTCACTTTCACTCGACTTATTGCCACAAGCGGAGGTAAATAAAAGTAAAAACGCTAATAAACCTACCGTCATTACCGTAAGAAAACTTTTGCGCACCTACTACCATCCTCCTTTTTAATTTTTCAGTTTTTTCTAAATTGTTTTGCTCTTTAATTTAAATCATCCCAGCCCTCCGCACCCCTCCCCTCATTATAAGGGCGCAAATATAATGTGCAAATCTTCTTTATGTAACAAATTATATTCATTTTATAAAGCCTGTCTACAATTTTCTCATTTTTCTCTTAAATTTTTTCTAAATATTCTGTATACACAACTCCAGGGACGGTTCCGAGAATCACCATTTTCATGAAGGAATAAAAGTAAAAAGGGATAGGCAGATTGCCTATCCCTTTCTATAGTTTTTTCCGGCAGCGACCTACTCTCCCAGGACCTATCGTCCCAGTACCATTGGCGCTGGAGGGCTTAACTGCCGTGTTCGGAATGGGAACGGGTGTTTCCCCTCCGCTATGGCCACCGGAAACTTTTTTCTGTTCCCTCAAAACTGCACAGAGGTTGTTTTTTTGAAGGTCAAGTCCTCGACCTATTAGTACCGGTCCGCTCAACCGATTGCTCGGCTTACACGCCCGGCCTATCTACCGGATCTTCTCTCCGGGGTCTTACTCTGGATTGCTCCAGATGGGAAACCTCATCTCGGGGCTGGCTTCGCGCTTAGATGCTTTCAGCGCTTATCCATTCCGCACTTGGCTACCCAGCGGTGCCCCTGGCGAGACAACTGGTTCACCAGCGGTGCGTCCATCCCGGTCCTCTCGTACTAAGGACAGTCCCCCTCAAGTTTCCTACGCCCGCGATGGATAGGGACCGAACTGTCTCACGACGTTCTGAACCCAGCTCACGTACCGCTTTAATGGGCGAACAGCCCAACCCTTGGGACCTACTTCAGCCCCAGGATGCGATGAGCCGACATCGAGGTGCCAAACCCCGCCGTCGATGTGGACTCTTGGGCGGGATCAGCCTGTTATCCCCGGGGTAGCTTTTATCCGTTGAGCGATGGCCCTTCCACTCGGTACCACCGGATCACTAAGCCCGTGTTTCCACCCAGCTCGACCCGTCGGTCTCGCTGTCAAGCACCCTTATGCCTTTGCACTCGCCGCGCGATTTCCATCCGCGCTGAGGGTACCTTTGGGCGCCTCCGTTACCCTTTAGGAGGCGACCGCCCCAGTCAAACTGCCCACCTGACACTGTCCCCCCACCCGCTTCAGGGCAGCAGGTTAGAACTTCAGTGACGTAAGGGTGGTATCCCACCGCCGGCTCCACCTGAGCTGGCGCCCAGGTCTCTCAGCCTCCCACCTATCCTGTACATACCCCACCAAAATTCAATGCCAGGCTACAGTAAAGCTCCACGGGGTCTTTCTGTCCTATCGCGGGTAACCTGCATCTTCACAGGTACTACAATTTCACCGAGCCCCTCGTCGAGACAGTGCCCAAGTCGTTACGCCTTTCGTGCGGGTCGGAACTTACCCGACAAGGAATTTCGCTACCTTAGGACCGTTATAGTTACGGCCGCCGTTTACTGGGGCTTCGGTTCAGAGCTTCGCCTTTCGGCTAACCCTTCCCCTTAACCTTCCAGCACCGGGCAGGCGTCAGCCCCTATACTTCAGCTTCCCGCTTTAGCAGAGACCTGTGTTTTTGGTAAACAGTCGCTTGGGCCTCTTCTCTGCGACCCCCTCGGGCTCCGGTCGCTCCCAACCTTCACCCTACCGGGGCACCCCTTCTCCCGAAGTTACAGGGTCATTTTGCCGAGTTCCTTAACGAGGGTTCTCTCGCGCGCCTGTGGATTCTCTCCTCGCCTACCTGTGTCGGTTTGCGGTACGGGCACCCTCGCCCTCGGTAGAGGCTTTTCTCGGCAGCTTGGATTCGGTTGCTTCGGTACTTTTCTTCCCTCCCCTTCACCTCTCGGGCTCTACGTGGGACGGATTTCCCTATCCCACTCCCTACGGGCTTGGACGCGCTTTTCCAGCCGCGCGCTCAACCTATCCTTCTGCGTCACCCCTTCCCTCAAGCGGGCTCGGGTGGCAGGGGATTCTCAACC
>NC_007503.1:2025000-2110000 GCF_000012865.1 Carboxydothermus hydrogenoformans Z-2901
TTGGTACTTTATCCTGGGTAATTAAACGGGTGGCCACCGATGCCGCTTCGGTGTTATCTGACTTATTGTCATACTTGATAATTTCGAGCTTTTTGCCGTTTATGCCCCCGGCAGCATTGATTTCATCCAGGGCAAGGGTAAACCCGTTCAAGGCAGATTGACCAAAGGAAGCCACATTACCCGAAAGCTCTAAGTTTACACCAATCTTGATTACATCCTCACTTTTCTTTTCCCCGGTAGATTTAGTCCCACATGCCGACGTAAAAACTAACAAAAACGCCAGCAAGGAAACCAATAATAAAGTTGTAAATCCTTTTCTCTTCATCTTCCATCCTCCCGTAAACTTTTATATATTTAAAAAAACAAACAACAAGCCTATCTTGCTCCTACCATCCCTCCATTCTTCAAAATTTATTTAATTTTAAAAATAATTTTAGCTTATAACATAATTTTCTGTCCAGTATTTGCAAGAAGTATACATAATACCCGAAACATCTTCGAGTTTATCTATTCATACCTCAAAGCTTCAATGGGATCAAGTTTAGCTGCCTTATTGGCAGGATATATACCAAATACCACTCCTACCAGCGTCGAGAAAAATACGGCCAAAACCATGCTCCACCAGCTCACAATAAACGGCCAGCCGGCAATTTTTGCCACAACAAAAGCAATTATCACCCCCAGGATTAATCCAATAATCCCGCCAAGCAAACATAAAAGGAGCGCTTCAATTAGAAATTGGATTAATATATCCCGTCTTTTGGCTCCAATGGCTTTGCGTATCCCAATTTCCTTGGTTCGCTCCGTTACCGATACTAACATGATATTCATAACCCCAATTCCGCCAACAAATAAGGAAATCCCGGCAATAGAGCTTATGATAAGGGTAACTAATCCCAGCACTTTATTGGCCACCTGCAGCTGTTCTTCCATGTTAAATCCTTCGTATAAATCTTCCGTTCGGTGGCGTTTATTTAATATGCGCTTGGTTTGTTCAATAGCTTCCTTAACCTTATCGGCCGATACCGCTTCCCCTTCTAACTGATCTACCCTGGTAGTATTAAAAAGCCGCTGCCAGGAAGTAAGCGGGAGATATATCCGGTAATTGGGCATTCCCATATTAAAGCTTAAGGTTTCGGTTTTAGAAACACCCACCACGGTAAAAGGTAAACCTCTGATTTTAATGGTTTTTCCGGTAGCATCCGCGGTACCAAAAAGTTCTTTTGCTCCTTTTTCATCAATTACGGCTACTTTGCGAAAATACTTAACATCTTCCTCAATTAAAAATCTACCGTTAACTAACTGAATATTCCGCACCTCTTTATACTCGGGAATCGTCCCCACCACAATTAAGTCAATTTTTTTGCTGCCAGAAGCTCCTTTGGCCATATCATAGCCGGAAGGAACTATTCTTTTCACTGCCGGGGCCCCCGCTTCTACCGCGCGGACGTCATCTAACGACAAACGTTGATCCGGACGCAAGGTTTCCTGGCCAATGGTTTTGGCGTACATGAAAAACAGGTTGGAACCAATACTTTTCATCTGCCCGAGAGTTGCTTCTTTCCCCCCCTGACCGATGGACAGCACCGCCACCACCGCCATCACACCAATAATTACCCCAAGGGCAGTTAAAAAAGAGCGCATTTTGTTGGCCCATAGGGAAGAAAGCGCAACCCTTAAACTCTCTTTAAGCTCCAACGCCTTGCCCCCTCTCTATTGCCCGGTCTTCGACAATTTCGCCATCACGAATTCTAATTAACCTTTTAGCAAAGGAAGCCACATCCGGTTCGTGGGTGACCAAAATAATTGTTACCCCTTCCTGGTTTAAGCCGGTTAAAATATTCATAATTTCCGTACTGGATTTAGTATCTAAGTTTCCCGTTGGTTCATCGGCTAAAATTAATAAAGGATTGGTAACTAACGCCCGGGCAATGGCCACCCTTTGACGCTCACCGCCGGAGATTTCATTGGGCTTATGCTCTAAACGATGGGAAAGTCCAACCTTTCTTAGAGCTTCAATTGCTTTTTCTTTCCTTATTCCAGGTTTTACTCCTTGATAGAGAAGAGGTAGTTCGACATTTTTTAAGACGTTTTCCCGCGGCAGAAGATAAAAGTTTTGAAACACAAAGCCAATTTTTCGGTTTCGGATTTCCGCCAGCTCATTATCGGATAGACTTCCTACATCTACCCCGTCTAAATAGTATTTTCCGCTATCCGGACGGTCCAAGCACCCCAGAATATTCATTAAGGTAGATTTACCCGAACCCGACGGTCCCATGATGGCCACAAACTCGCCTGCGCTTACGGTAAAGTTAATGTTTTTTAAAACTTCTACCCGATTTTTACCGAGAAGATAGCCTTTGGTTAAGTTTTCGACCCGAATCATTTAACTTTCACCTTATCCCCATCTTTTAGCTCAGCCGGCGGGTTTACAACTACCAGGTCACCTTTTTTGACTCCGGATAAAACTTGGGCTTTTAAATCATCGCTAAGCCCCAGCTTTACTTCTTGAAGTTTTACCTTATCTCCCACCACTATAAACACATATTTCTTCGTATCCCTCTCCACGATTGTTTCTAAGGGAAGGGTTAAAACTCCGTTTTTCCGCCCCGCTTCGATTTTTAAGTCTACTTTATAGCCTGGCTTTAGCCCTGTAATATCCCCGGTGATTTTACCGTTAAACCCTACTTTAATCTCTTCCCCCTGGGCCGATACCGTCTTTACCGCCTGCGGTTCTACCGTTTCAATTATCCCGGTATACTCCCGCTCCAAACCTTCCGCTTGGGCAGTAAATTTTTGCCCCGGGGAAATTAAGGCAGCATCAAATTGGTTTACCCTTCCTTTTACCTTAAAACCTGATAAATCCCCCACCACAATTACCGGAACACCAGGATTGGCGGTTTGTCCCGCTTCCACATTTACCGCTAAGACTACCCCCGAAAGCTTAGTTTTAAGCTGGGTCTGGGCAATTTTCTCCTTTAACATCTCTACCCGATCGCGGGCCGACTTTAGCTGGACTTCCAAGCTTTTGGTAGAGGTTTGGTTCATCCCCGGAAGTTTTTCTGCTTTTTTGGCATCACTTAGCTGGACTTCAAGTAATTCTACCTGGTTTTCGGCTTCTTTTAACTGATTTTTTAACTCAGTATCGTCAAGTTTTAAAACCACCTGCCCCGCCTTTACCTTTTGCCCAGGTTTTACCAGGACCTCTTTTACCGTGCCCGGTGTATAAACATAGATGTTTTCCGTTGTTTTAGGTTCAATCGTACCTTCAGCAAAAGCATATTTGACAATATCCCCTTCGGCTACCTTGGTAGTCTTAACGGCTATTCCCGGATTTTTTTTAATTTTAACAACATTTAAGCCTGCAACCCCGCCAATAAACAAGACGATTACAACTATAGCTAATATTTTTTTCTTCATAACGCCCTGGTCATCCAAACTGTGCAAAACTGCATCAGTTTAGAAGGTTGGGGTATTTGTTGTCCGCCTTTCAGACTGTCCCAGCCCCAACTGGCGGTATTTGGGACAGCCATAGCCCCTGCCCCAAGAAGCAGGAACTGGCCGTGGCCTTTCAGCCACCTTCTCCCATACCGCTTACGAGCATCCTCTTCAGCGGTGACAGGTCACGATATAATGGCCTGTCCAGGAGAGCTCCGGTCAGGAGGGCTACCCGCAAAACTCGCCACGGTTTGTACGGTAAGGTTTTCCCCTTTACCGCAGTACCTTCATTCCTTCCTTCGGTTAATGTAGATACCGACCGTGACTCGCTTTGCAGGCTTTTCAAAAGCTCTCTATACTTCAAGGGAATTTTCTCCCTTAAAGCCAACCCTCTTCGGGCTATCACATAGGCTGCTGCTGTATCTTTGGTTAAATTAAACTGCGGTGCATACTTTAACATTCCTATCACGCTTGTATAAGCCGGACTTACTTCTCTTATGGCTACCCCGTACCTTTTGGCAAGTATCTTTATTCTGGCAATAAGCTTTCTATAGCTAAAACCGTGCTTTACCCTTCTGGATTTTCTTCCCTTGTAATCTCCCCGGTAGCCTTTGTCTTTTATCGCTAACTTTTCCATTACAATGCCTTTGTTTTTCTTAAGGGCTAATTTTACAATTTCGTTGGCGTACACCCACGCAAAGTAATCCCTTTTCTCTTTTCTCCCGTCCCAGAGATGCGGTGTGGGGATTTCTCCTAAGCTTTCTAAATTGCCATCTTTCTTTATTTCAGCCCAGGCGATGTGGGATGGAAAAGCATTTAAGTCTATCCCGATAGCTCCATGGCTGAAATCTATCGATACATCAGGAAGGTCTTCTTCAAAAGAAATGTAAGCATAGTATTTATTGTTTTTCCTCTGCAGACGAACGCTGTAAGGACAGGAATTTAGCATTGCTTCTGCAAACTTTCTCCATTTCTTATGAGAACTTTTAAGCTGGATAAACAGCCATTTCCTGTTGCCTGTATTTATCCTTAGAAAAAATTGACCTTTTTCTTCGATAACTCTTAAATTTAAGTTCCCCTGTTTGGTTTTATCCCCTCTGGAGAAAAGAGTTCCTTTGCGTTTATCTTCCCACTCTTTTTTGTACTTTTGCCTTTGCTTACTGCTTAAATGCTTGCTTTTTAGTCTATAAAACAACACTTTCCCGCCAAAGATAACCTTGCGTGGGTTTTCTCCAAGTTCTCTGATACTTTGTAAAATTTCGTTAGCTTCAAGTATAGCATCGTCTGCATATCTGGAATTCAATCCAAAGAGGCTTTGCAGTTCTTTCTTCAGTTCTTTTCGGGCTTTTCCTTCAAGCAGGCGGTTATAGGCATATCTCTTGCAGGAGTTCCACTTTCGCATTAAGTTATCTACTACCTCTTTCTCCTCTGCCCTTGGAAATAACCGTGCCTGTATTGTTATGACTTGCTTCACGGCTTTCACCACACTTACGATTTTGTACAATTAAACTTTATCCCTTGCTGAGTAAGTATTATTGCACTATTCTGCATTGTTTGTCTTAACTGTTGCTGCCTCCTAAGCCATTTTCTGTAAACTTTGTCCGCCAAAAAACGCGCTTATAATTGAAATTAAAATAAAAATTATTAACCAAAAAGCGATGCTTTTTTTAGTATCGGTATTAAAAGCTTTCCCGTAACCATAGCCTAACAATACTATACCCCAAAGGGTAAAAAAGTCAATTTTAGACAGAAATATGTGGATAAAATCCATCTTTACTTCTCCCGGCAAAAGTAATAAAAACGAAGTTTTTACATCAAGATAATTTTCAGGCTTCATATAGTAAACAAGTCCGTTCCGGATAATATTCCCCAATAAAATCGGTACCCAGCTTAAAACCGCAATTTTTAAATAAAGCCCCATTTTCCCTTCTACTCCCGCAAACTGGGAGTATAAAGATAAAACCAGCCCAATTAAAAGCCAGATAAGAAACGGTGTTATTCCAGCTCCAATTAACCCGCTAATCTTTGCCCCTTGAAGGGCGACGGTAAGTTGTTCCGGCGGTATTTTATCTACTAACATTTTTTTCATGGTTTCAAGCATAACTGGCATGCTAAGCCATGCCGCAAACACATTTAACACTGCAATGATAATTCCGCTTAACCAAAAATTTGTTTTCTGCCATTCTTCCTGAAAAACTTCTCCGGGAGCATAAATGACTTTAATTAAATTAGTTAAGCCCATATTCCTCCACTCCTTTGCTTTTAACTTTTCCTTTTTTCCTTAAAGGTCTTTTACCATACCCTGGGGTTTTCTAAAGGCCAATTACCACCTCCTATCCTGTCATAATCTATAAGCTATGTCTTCGTTTTACGAAAAACCCGGTCATAGCCACCCCCAAAATTCCCGCAACAACAACTCCTAAAACAGCCCCCGGCCAAGGAGTTAAACTAACAATAAAATAAAAAGCAACTAAAATCCCTCCCCATGGCCCCATTAGCTCCAAGAAAGCCAAAAATCTCCCCGGGATACACCTCCAAGTTTAAATCCAAAACCACCGGGTAATCACCGTAATATTTGGTTAAATGTTTAATTTCCAGAATTGGGGTTTTATTTTATTTAAGATTTGGAGTTATAAGAAATATTATTTGCCGGGTTTTATCCTGGACGGATTTAAGCGTATCCTGGCGGGACTTAATTTGGTCTAATTCTTTCTCCGGGCGGACAATCTTTGTAATGGTTTCTAAAAACCGTTCCGGTTCATCGGCGTTAATTAAAATTTCTCGGACAAACCCCCGCCGGCTTTTATCAGGACCAGAAGATGGGGCTTTAACCATAATTGGCTCCGAAAGGTTTAATTGGATGACATCACTATTGCGTGAAAGACAATACAGCCGCTCACCTTCCCGGTAAACACTTACATTTAATAAATCTCCCTGAGGAGCTGAAGCCAAAGATACCGCCCTAGCCTCCATCACCAACGAAAGCGGCAAACGGCATTTAAACCTCGGACCCAGACAAATAATAAGTTCATCAGGAGTTAAAACATGCGCCGACCCAAGCATTAGACGGTTTAAGTTTGAAACATAAAGATATAACGCTAGCATTAGAGCAAGTACCAGGTAAAATAGCCAATTTTTAGTCATCATCATATAAATAGCAATTCCCACTATTAAAATTTCCACAGTCACTATCACCTGTAAGGCCCATACGAACTGTCTTAATTGGTGACTCTTTTTGGTATTAGTAAAGACTTTTTTATTTTCATTATCCGGCAACATAACACCACCAATTACTTTTTTCCACCTTTTATAATAAATTCCTTTAACTTTAAATAATTTTTAACTTAGTTATTTTTTGTAAACGGCGGTCCAGCCAAACCCAGGGGAAAACCTACAGCGATAGCAGTACCAATGCCTGTTTGAGTAATTTTAGGGGATTGAAAAAATAAAAAGTCTACTATACCTATTACAATTAAAACGATAACAGGTAGCATAAATCCTACTGATAGCCTTTTTCTTTCTGGAATCACCGGTCTTAAGCGATATCCGATTAAGTACGCAACAGGAGTAATTATTAAAGAAACAAAAACCAATAACAGGTAATTCACCTGAATTCCCCCTGTATTAGTTCCCTTTAAGAAAGCTATAACCGCGAAACCATTAACACAATTAACGGCTTTACCGCTGGCTATAAAATAGCCGCCAGGAACATAAGAAATCCTGCAGCCTTACAGACAACAAAAAAATTATGTCATAAAAGGCCAAATGAAAATGGTTTTTTATGGCTCATAGATCATCTTCCTGGTCATACCGCCATCAATTAATAGGTTTTTTCTTACTGCGCCGCAAGCCAATCTACTTTCCAAACCCCATTGACCTTTACAACCCGCCAATATCTATTTTCGAAAGTTACAGTATGCCCACTCTTAAATCTATGAGTGTCGGAAACTTTAACAAAGGCCATCCTTGCATCTTTTATTTCAAAACTGCCAATTTTATAGTTAATAAGCCTTGCATTATCCAAAGCTCTTTTAAAGTCAGCATAAGATACTTCAGGTGGTACGTTCAGCAACCGGTATGCTTTTTGCCAATCACCTCGAAGTTCAGCTTCCAGATAAGCCTTTACTGCATCTACCGGAGTATTTTTATTGATATCATATACGGAAATTTCCTTAATTTGCTTTTTAAGCAGTTTAATCTCATCAAGATATTGATAATATGCGTCATATAAAAGACTTTCGACATTACTTAAACGTAACTCCAAATTAAAAAATTTCTTTTTCAATGGTCTCAAGTCTGCGCATTTCATCATTTTGATTATTTTTACAACCGGTTAATGATAATAAAGCTAATATTAAAAAAAATGTAATTATTATTTTAAATTTAGTTTTTTTCCGTCTAATAATTTTATTATTCACATCAAAATAGCCCTCCCTTTTTATAATCAAACTTTTCGGTATTTCCTACCCCAGGGCAATTTTAAATTTACTTTTCCTTAACTTTTATTCTTTTTTTCCTGCTCGTAAAGCTGATAGGAATAAACCATTACCGCTACCGTGGTAAAAAGGGGCAGTAAAATAAACATTAATAACTCCACCATCGGCGGTAAAAAGGCAGCCAAAGCCATTATGATTCCGGAAGCTATAAAAAATTTGCCAGAAGCTTTATGGGTTTTTTCCCAGACCGTAGGGCTTTCTAACGTCCAGGGGGTACGGATGCCAAAAAAATAGTTTGACTTTATTTTCCCCATGGTAAGACCGATTAGGGCAAAGATAAAACCTATACCAACAGGTACGAGTTCCCCGATCGGTACTTTGTAGCCAAGGCCTGCGAAAAGTATAGCTACCTGCATAACCCCCATGAATAATAAAAAGCCATTAATAAATAAAACATAAACCCCAAAAAACTTTTCGTAATTTTCCCGCCGGGGGTCAATAAAGGGAATAACTATAAATAAGAGAAATAACCCCAGGGTAAAAAAGGGTAAAAACCAAACCCCAAAACCTTTAGAACTCCAGCCGTCAACCTCCCCGTATAAATTCCAGTGGGTCGGTATTTTAGACGGAAGCATTGGATATAAGTAAAAACTTACGCCAAAAATGGCGATGAGGATTAGCAAAGAAAACCAGTAATAACGGAGAAAATTTTTCAAGGTAAATTTCATATTTCGCCCTCCTTTAGGTGAAAAAATAAACAGCAGGAAAGGTTAACATTCCTGCTGCCGAAAATTTTAAGAAATAAGCTTTTTACTTAGCTTCAATACGTGTCCCCGTTCTTCGTTTATTAATTTATCGACCATCGCTTTATCTTTATCATCAACTAAATTTTTAAGTTCCAGGAAAAACAACAAACTATCTTTTTCAAACTCCAAAGCAAATTTTAAAGCTTCGTTGGCATCGGTAATTTTGGATGCTATTTCTTCGACCTTTTTATCCTGAAAGAGATGAAGATTAACGATACTTTCTATATATTCCCGGTACTCATCAAAGTAGGTCTCCGGCAGGTTTTCCGCTTTGACATCACCAAACATCCTTTTAAAATCTTCCTCGTGCTTTACTTCTTCATCGGCCAGCTCATCAAACAGTTTTTCCAGCTCCGTTCCGGCAAAGGTAACCGCAAACTGGCGGTACATGGCAAGGCCGTTTCTTTCCACACTTACGGCAAATTCTAAAACTTCTCCTAAACTAAGTTTTCCTATATGCATTTTTAAAACCTCCTGAATTCCTTTTTTAGATTATATTCTTCATTTTTCTGTAAATCCCTTTTTATTCTTACCGGTAAATATTTTTTCGCCACTTTTAACCAAAAATAAGTGATAAGAACCGTAAACCCCAAGAACAAAAGGCCGTTAAATCCTTCACTTAAGATAATTTCTATCGATTCCCCTGCGGCGATCATTTCTCTAAAGCTTTTAATAAACTGGGAAAAAGTAAAAATACAAACAATAAGCCACAGTATCCCCATAAAGATAAATCCTATAATAACCCCCGGCTTGCTGGATAAAGGTTTATCCAAAAGCCGCCGGCTAACATGTACCCCTTGCCACATCGCAGCCGCCGGGTCAATGATTACCTGGTTTAGATCAAGGTTATTGCCACAGTTTTTGCAAATTTTAACTTCTTCTTCATTTAAAAAACCGCAGTAAGGGCAAAGGGGTGAAGATTTAGAAACCATCTGTAAACTCCCCCTTAAGGTAAATGCTTACCTCTAAAGCAGGGTTAAAAAAGGCAGAATTATTGGCACAATTATTGTTAATACCGTCCCTGATAAAAGGGCGATAGCCCCGTAATAGGGTCCCTGAACCCGGGTAATTACTCCCAAGGTGGTATCCATGGAAGTAGCTCCGGCCACCGCAAGCGGAAAGTACGGAAAAAGGCGTGCTAATAACGGGGTTAAGAGGATAGTAAATAACTCCCGTAAAACATTGGCTAAAAATCCAATTGTCCCGGCTTCAATCCCCAGGTTTTTGGCTAAAATGGCAGTGGTTACGCTGTAAAACCCCATGCCTGCAGCCGAAGAGACAGAAATTCCAGGATTTATATTAAATATCAGGGCAAAAGCCATTCCCCCAAGAATGCTTCCTAAAAGAGCTAATAGAGGAAAGGAAATTATTTTTACCCCTTTTTCGCGAACCTTTTTTATGAGCTCCCGGTCCCCACCAAAACTTACACCGGTTCCCAGGTACAAAAAAGCAAGGGCAAAAGTAATGATCCTGTCACTTAGGTTAAGAAATTTTTCCGGTAAAAGATATGCTCCCCCTACTCCTCCTAAAACCACCGTTAAAACCAGTAAGCCTACAAATTTAAGGTCATCGTGAGTTTGGGAAAGATTTTCTTCAGCTACTTCTACTTTGGCTTTTCTTTCAAAAAGGTAAATTAAAAGCATACTCCCTAAGGCAGCAAAAAGCATAATTCCAAAACTTTTAAGCCCAAGAACCATAAGGTTTTTTAAAACTTCCTGGTTGGTAGCAAGTTTTGCTCCAATCACAAAAAGAAGGACAAATAAAGAAAGACTAAACATTTTTATAAGTAAGCGGTTTAAAAAAGAAGACCACTTAAAATATCCCAGAAAAAATCCAAAAGAAAATAAAACAAGCGGTAAAGCAATATAAAACAATGCCTAATCCCCCGCCCTTATAAATTTTTAGTTTATCTTCCTTTAAACTTGGGAGGTCTTTTTTCAATAAAGGCATTAACCCCTTCCCGAAAGTCTTCGGTTTCCGCCACTAAAGACTGATAAAGCCGCTCGTATTCAAAGAAGGTGTTTAAGTCCAGTGATGTAGCTAAATGCAAAAGCTTTTTCGCATAGCCGTATGCCCGGGTAGGACCATCGGCTAACTGCTTCGCTAAATTCATCGCCTCATCCAAATAAAGGTCATCATCCACCACCCGGTTTACAAGCCCTAATTCATAAGCTTTTTCAGCTGAAAACCGGTC
This sequence comes from Carboxydothermus hydrogenoformans Z-2901, assembly GCF_000012865.1. Taxonomy (GTDB): domain Bacteria; phylum Bacillota; class Z-2901; order Carboxydothermales; family Carboxydothermaceae; genus Carboxydothermus; species Carboxydothermus hydrogenoformans. The sequence goes on from NC_007503.1 coordinate 2,035,875, forward strand.
GGCAGTAAAGATTAGCTCTTTCGCCCGGTGTACCCCCAGAGTCCGGGCTAAGAAAAACAGCCCCGATAAATCCGGCAAAAGCCCTACCTGGGCAAAAGCCAGGGAAAAAATCGTTGACCGGGCAGCAATAATAATATCGGTAGCCAAAGCAATACTAAGTCCTGCCCCAACGGCATAGCCATGAACTGCCGATATTACCGGCTTCTCCATATTTATCAGAAGGGTAAGCCAGTTGTGAACTAAATTTTCCATTAAAGTAACCCGCTGGTCTGCCGGCGTTTTGGCAAAATTAGAAAGCATCCTTTTCACATCGCCACCGGCACAAAAACCGGGACCGGCACCGGTTAAGACCACCGCTCGTATATTTTCGTTATTTTTAACCTGAAGGAGAATTTCGGCCATTTCCACCTGCATTTCTTCATTAATGGCATTAACCGCTTCCGGCCGGTTTAAAGTGATAATCCCAACTTTGCCGTTTTGTTCAAAAAGTACCGTGTTGCCCACTTCCTCATTCCCCTTTGCTCATATTTTCCTCATTATTATAAGGGGTTTGTGAATAATTTTCAAACTTTTTAGGCAAAACTTTTAACTTTTCCTTAACACTTTTTGTGAATGAGAGCACTTGTTTTTGAATGATTTTTTGTATACAATATACTTAGAGCAGGAGGTGCCACCGATGACAATTTTTTATTATGAAATTCTCGCCCTGATAAATAAAAACCATTAAAACTTTTGCGCTTGGCCCCTGCTTTTCAGCGTACTTTAACAAAAACTTTACCAAAACCCTCTGGTATTTATGATGTTTTTGGTATACAATATGCACTGCAAGCTTCCTTAGTTTAACGTTTCTTTTTCTTAATGTACACAACCCGAATCTTCCCGCCAAAATTGGCGGGTTTTTTATTAAACATACAAAAAGGAGCCTTCCTTTCAGGAAAGCTCCTCACCTGATAAACTAATTGGTTGCCGGAGGGGTAGTTGGAGCATAAGCACCGCCGCCAAATCCGCAGCCACCAAAGCCGCCTCCAAATCCGCAGCCACCATAGCCAGCTAAAGCGTTGGGACAGGCAGCTCCAGGTCCAAAGCCATAACCACCAGGTCCGGGAGTAATAGCAGCAGGATTTTTCTCAAGATAGTCAAGCCTTGCATCGATGTTCTTTTTAATCACTTCACCTTGCTCTTTGGTGAGAAGACCCGCTTTCACCCGCACATCCACCATCTTTTTCTGAATTTCAGCCATTTGCTGGTATAAACTTTTAAGTTCATCCAGCTGGGGATTGGTGACTGCAGCAATTGCCGGAACGGCCACCACCAATAATAAAACCACTATTAAACCTGCCAAAAGTTTTTTCTTCATTATTTCACCTCCCGTTTTTCATTTCCTGCTTCTAAATTTACCACCGAATCTTTAGCAAACCGTGCCGAATTTGTTACGATTTTGTTACAGAAAACAGTATCCGGTAAACTACCGAAACATTAAGCGCTGAACCTAATAGTAACCACCCGTAATAATTAAAACAACAGCCAAAAATATTACCTCAGGGTTACGAAGAGAGTAGGAAAGGCTAAAGTTAACCTAATTAGATTTCATCATATGATTTAAAAAAATAATCTTTGCCAAAAGTACGCAAAAAATTTTAAAATATTTTTAAAAAAGTCCCATTACAAGGTGAGAATTGATGTTTTACAAAAAGCTTCAAGAAATCGCCAATGAAGATACTCGAAACTTTTTTAACGAATATACTCCCCACCGGGAAAAACTGATGGCCGAAATCTTAAAGGCAAAATCTTCCGGACGGGCTATTATCCTGGGTGCAGGAAATTGCAATGACATAGATTTAAATGAGCTCAGTAAAACCTTCGACCAAACTTTTCTTCTCGATATTGATGTAACGGCAATGGAGCTGGGATTACAAAGGCAAAAACCCATTTACCCGGAAAAAATTAAAATTTTAGAATTTGATTTAACCGGTATTTTAGCCAATATTCAACTGGTAATCCGGGATACTTCCTTGGACACACTTCTAAATGCCTTAAAAGCGGTAAACGATAATCCAAAACTCCCCGAAGGATTCGAACAGAGCTTTGATTTGGTTGTATCCGCCGGTGTTATTACGCAGATAATTTATCCGTTAAAAGCAGCCGATTTCATGGCCGGCTTTTATTCCATCCATGATTTGTTGGAATTCTTAAGAGACCGTCTTTTTCGTCAACATCTCAAATTAATTTCCCGGCTTTTAAAGGATGACGGTCGAGCAATTTTTACCGTTGACCATCCGCTGCACGATTATCCCCCGGAAGAAGCAGTTAAATGGCCCAGACTTTATATCCGGAGAACTTCCAGGCTCTACGATCAGCTAATTGAAGAGTCTCCTTTAGCAGATGCTGTCCCACCTACCTACTGGCACTGGGAAATACCGGGGAATCACTTTCTCGTGGAATGCCATATACTAAAGCGCAAAAACTTTTAAAAGCCACTTTCGGTCTTTAAATTGCCAAAAAAAACCACCCGCGCGGGTGGTTTTTATGCTAATGCTTCCCGGGCTTGTCTTAACTGTTCAATTACCGCCTGAGGGGCAGGCCCCCCGAAAAGCTTCCTTTTAGCTAAGACATTTTCAATTTTAAGCTTTTCGTAAATATCCTCTTCGATTAATGGCGACATCTCTTTAAGCTCATCCAAGGAAAGCTCCAACAGTTCCCTTCCAGTTTTTTCGGCTTTTAACACCAGTTCTCCAGTAATCCTGTGAGCTTCTCTAAAAGGAACTCCTTTTTCCACCAGGTATTCGGCCAAGTCGGTAGCATTAAGAAATCCTTTTAAAGCCGCCTTATACATAGCCCCCTGGTTAAATTTAATTGTTTTCAGCATTCCAGTAAAAACCCTTAAACTTCCCTTTAAGGTATCGACGGTATCAAAAAGCGGCTCCTTATCTTCCTGCATATCCTTGTTATAAGCTAAGGGCAAACCTTTCATCATCGTTAATACCGCCATTAGATTGCCGTATACCCTGCCGGTTTTACCCCGGATAAGTTCGGCAGCATCGGGATTTTTCTTTTGGGGCATCATGGAAGAGCCGGTAGCATACCGGTCATCAATTTCCACAAAGGAAAATTCTTTGCTATTCCAAAGAACAATTTCTTCGGAAAAGCGGCTTAAATGCATCATCGTAGTGGCCGCCGCAAAGAGAAATTCTAAGATATAGTCCCGGTCCGATACCGCATCAAGACTATTTTCACAGACACCATTAAAACCTAAAAGTTCGGAAACAAACTCCCGGTCTAAAGGTAAGGTGGTACCGGCCAGTGCTCCGGCTCCCAGCGGCGACCTATCAGCCCGTTTTAAACAATCGTAAAAACGGCTTCGGTCCCGGTCAAACATCCAGAAATATGCCAAAAGATGATGGGCCAGGGTCACCGGCTGCGCCCGCTGCAGGTGAGTATAACCGGGCATGATAGTGTTTAAATGCCCTTCGGCCAGATTAATTAAAGTTTCCTGGAGCTCTTTTATAAGAGCAATAATAGCCGTACCTTCTTTCTTTACATAAAGCCGGGTGTCTAAAGCCACCTGGTCGTTACGGCTACGACCGGTGTGAACTTTTTTCCCCACGTCCCCGATTTTCTTAATTAATAGCGTTTCAATATTCAGGTGAATGTCTTCGGCTTCAGGGGAAAAATCCACCTTACCGGCTTTTATCTCCTCTAAAATTTCTGTAAGTGCCCCAATAATTTTCTCTTTTTCCTCATTGGTGATTATACCCTGCCGGGCCAGCATCGTCACATGGGCAATGCTCCCCCTGATATCTTCTTCGTAAAGCCGCCAGTCAAAGTGGATTGAGGCATGAAAATCCCGCATTTCCCGGTCGGTATCCTTTTCAAAGCGTCCACCCCAGAGCTTCATTTTCCTCTCCTTTACCTACTTCTGGTATGGTTTCTGGGTCATAGCCCTTACTTTAAGTGGAAGACCAAATAAATTAATAAATCCTTCGGCATCCTTCTGGTTATAGAGGTTATCTTCACCAAAGGTAGCTAAATCTTTAACATAAAGGGAGTAAGGAGAAGTTATACCGGCCGGGTAAATATTTCCTTTGTAAAGCTTAACTCTGACTTTTCCTGTAACCGTTTCCTGGGTTTTGTCCACAAAAGCTTCCAGAGCTTCCCTTAGAGGCGTAAACCATAAGCCATCGTAAATAAGTTCGGCATACTTTAAGGCTACCATCTGTTTAAAGTGCATGGTCTGCCGGTCTAAAGTTAAGCTCTCTAACTCCCGGTGAGCAAAGGTTAAAATGGTCCCTCCGGGAGTTTCGTATACTCCCCGGGATTTCATACCCACCAAACGGTTTTCCACCATGTCGGCAATACCAATTCCGTGCTTTCCGCCAAGCTCATTAAGCTTAAAAATTAATTCCACCGGCGAAAGTTTTTCCCCGTTTACCGCTACCGGTTCTCCTTTAACAAACTCTATTTCTACATACTCCGGCTGGTCCGGTGCTTTTTCCGGAGGGTTGGTAAGTAGGAGCACATCTTCCGGCGGTTCAACGGCCGGGTCTTCTAAAATACCCCCTTCGTGGGAAAGATGCCAGAGGTTTCTATCCATGCTGTAAGGCTGCTTCTTGGTAACCGGTACCGGAATCCCTCTCTTTTCGGCATAATCAATGGCATCTTCCCGGGATTTTATCTCCCATTCCCGCCAGGGAGCGATGATTTTTAAATCCGGATTTAACGCTTTAACGGTAAGTTCAAAACGTACCTGGTCGTTACCCTTACCGGTTGCCCCGTGAGCTACCGCCACCGCCCCTTCCTTTTCCGCTATCTCCACCAACTTTTTAGCAATAAGCGGACGGGCTACCGAAGTTCCCAGAAGGTATTTATTTTCGTACACCGCTCCTGCTTTCAGCATGGGAAAAACAAAATCCCGGACAAACTCTTCCTTAACATCTTCAATATATATTTTGGCAGCGCCGCTTTTAATCGCCTTTTCCCTTAAAGGCTCTAATTCTTCCCCCTGGCCCACATCGGCCACCATGGCAATGACTTCGTAACCGTAATTTTCTTTAAGCCAGGGAATGATAATCGAGGTATCCAGGCCACCGGAATAAGCCAAAACTACTTTTTCCGCCATATTTATACCTCCCGTTGTATTTTTATACGCATTAAATCCTAAATTATCCTAAGAGTAAAGTCAAGATAGCCTTTTGGGCGTGCAGCCGGTTTTCCGCCTCAGCAAAGACCACCGAATGTTCACCATCGATCACTTCGGCGGTCACTTCTTCACCCCGGTGGGCAGGCAGGCAGTGGAGGAAGATAAAGTCCTGCTTGGCATGGCTTACCAGTTCACCGTTAACCTGATAGGGTTCAAAGACTTTAACCCGCTCAGCACTTTCCGCCTCCTGCCCCATCGAAGCCCAAACATCGGTTACCACCACATCGGCACCGGTAACCGCTTCCACCGGATCGTGGGTTAATAATAATTTTGTTCCCCACCTGCTGGTTTCCTTTTGGGCAATTAAACTTACTTTTTGATCCGGTTCATATCCCGGTGGGGTTGCCACGGCCACTTCCATACCTACCTTGGCTGCACCAATCATTAACGAATGGCAGACGTTGTTGCCATCCCCTACCCAGGCCACCTTTAAACCTCTTAACTGCCCCTTATGTTCTTTAATTGTCAGTAAATCCGCCATGATTTGACAGGGATGTTCGTAATCGGTAAGACCGTTAATAACCGGCACATCGGCATAGTAGGCCAGTTCTTCTACTTCGCTATGACTGTAGGTGCGAATCATAATACCATCCACCATCCGGGATAAGACCCGGGCAGTATCGGCAATCGGTTCACCCCGGCTTAATTGCGAGTCGGTAGCGGTTATAAAAAGAGGATATCCTCCTAACTGCACCATACCAACTTCAAAGGAAACCCTGGTCCGGGTGGAATTTTTGCTAAAAATCATCGCCAAGGTTTTCCCTTTTAAAATCGGAGTCGAAATTCCCTTTTTTTGCCGGATTTTTAATTCCGAAGCTAAATCCAATACTTCCTCTATCTCCTCCCCGGTCAAATCGTTCATTGAAAGAAAATCCCGTCCCCGGTAGGATGCTATCATCTTTTCTAATTTCTCGGCAAAGGCGAAATCATAAAGCTCCATCTACGCCCGCCTCCTTTACGGCCAGCAAAATTTTTTCCGAAGCTTCCCGGATTTCTTCCCGGGTAATTATTAGCGGAGGTACAATCCTTAAAATCCACTCCCCAACGTTATTTATTAACACTCCTTTGGCTAAAAGTATTTCAGAAACCCGGCCTGCTCCCGGGAAATTCAGCTCAATTCCCAGCATAAGTCCGTATCCCCGCACTTCTTTGATACCCGGTGCATCCGCTAAGAGGGTATAAAATAACTTACCTTTATCCAAAACCTCCTCTAAAAATCCCGGCGCTAAAACTTCTTCAAGAACGGCCAAAGCTGCGGTACAGGCCAGGGGATTTCCCCCGAAGGTCGAAGCATGGTCCCCCGGCTCAAAAGCCTTGGCCACTTCTTCTTTGGCCAACACCGCCCCAATGGGTACTCCTCCGGCAAGGCCTTTGGCCAGGGTAATGATATCCGGCACCACCCCGAAGTGTTCAAAAGCAAATAATTTGCCCGTCCGGCCAACCCCCGTCTGTACTTCATCAAAGATAAGCAAGATATTTTTTTCCCGGCAAAGTTCTGCTACTTTTTGCAAATACGCGGGGTCAGCCGGATTTACTCCCGACTCCCCCTGCACCGGCTCTAAAATAACCGCTGCAGTTTTGGAAGTTAGAGCTTTTTCCAGGGCATTCAAATCATTATAGGGCACGTAAACAAAACCGGGCACCAAAGGGCGAAAAGGTTTCTGGTATTTTTCCTGACCGGTAGCCGAAAGGGCCCCCATGGTTCTTCCATGGAAAGAGTTAACGGCAGAAATAATTTCGTATTTTTCTTCCCCTTTTTGCCACCAGTATTTGCGGGCAAGCTTTATGGCCCCTTCCACCGCTTCCGCCCCGGAATTGGCAAAAAATACCCGGTCAAAGGGAGAATTTTCCACAAGCTTTTGGGCCAGTTCCACCTGGGGCCGGGTGTAAAATAAGTTACTGGTATGGTGTAAAGTTTTAACCGCCGTTTCGACCGCTGCCGTTAACTTGGGATGAGCATAACCCAGGGTATTTACCGCAATGCCCGCAACCAAATCCAGGTATTTATTCCCCGCATCATCGTAAACATAGGAACCCTTACCGGAAACCAAATAAACCGGTTTTCGCCGGTAAGTTTGCATTAAGTATTTACTTTCCTTTTCAATGAGCTCCTTGTACTCCATCGCTACCTCCCATTTTCAGGGAGTGAGCATTGTGCCCACCCCAGCATCGGTGAAAATTTCTAATAGCAATGAATGGGCAATACGGCCATCGATAATGTGCACCGAACCAACGCCCCGCTTTATAGCGCTTATGGCACTTTCGGCTTTGGGAATCATCCCGCCGCGGATTACTCCCCGGTTAATTAGCTCTTTCACTTCAGCAATAGTGGCCTTGGAAAGGAGAGAATTTTCGTCCTTTTCATTAAGCAAAATTCCGGGAGTATCGGTTAAAACAATCAGTTTGTCGGCTTTTAAAGCTACTGCTACCTCCGCCGCCACTTCATCGGCGTTTATGTTATAAAATTCCCCGCTACCATTGGAGCCCACCGGCGCAACTACCGGAATGTAGCCTTTATCAATTAAAGTTAAGAGAATTTCCGGATTTACCTCCGAAATTTCCCCTACATAACCGAGATCAAGGTACTCTTCCCCCGTGGGCTCCGGATTTTTCGCAAGTTTTTTATGGGCTTTTATAAGCCCCGCATCCTTTCCCGAAAGGCCCACCGCTTTGCCTCCGGCTTTTTCAATAAGTCCAACAATCTCTTTATTGACCTTTCCCACCAGCACCATTTCCACTACTTCTAAGGTAGCTTCGTCGGTAACCCTCAACCCATTTATGAAGTTTGACTTTATGTTTAGCTTATTTAACATGCGGCTGATTTCCGGGCCACCGCCGTGTACTACCACCGGGTTAATCCCCACAAACTTCATCAATACTAAATCATTAATAACCGCTTCTTTTAACTGGTCACTGACCATGGCATGACCGCCGTATTTAATGACTATTGTCTTGCCGTAAAACTTTTTAATATAGGGAAGAGCTTCTATTAAAACTTTAGTTTTTTCCAAGTATTTTTCCATCTTTTTCCCACCTTCTAAGTCCGGTAACTGGCATTGATTTTCACGTAATCGTAGGTTAAATCACAACCCCAGGCTACCGCATTTGCATCGCCTTCGTTTAAATCAATGGTTACTATTACTTCCTCGCGAGCTAATTCTTCTTTAGCCTCCTCCTCCGAAAAAGGAAGGGGCACTCCCTTTTGCAATACTTTTACCTTACCCAGGTAAATATCGATTTTCTCCACCGTTATTTCTTCTCCGGCATACCCAACCGCAGTAATTATCCGTCCCCAGTTAGCATCTTCCCCAAAAACCGCTGCTTTAAAGAGGTTAGAAGAGGTAACTGTTCGCGCAATTTTCCGGGCTTTCTGAAGGCTTTCAGCGTTAACCACCCGTACCTCGATAAGCCGGGTCGCTCCTTCCCCGTCCCGGGCAATAGCTTTTGCCAAACAAATTGCCACGTATTCCAGAGCATTCTTAAATTTTAAGTAAGCTTCTTCCTCTTTACTTTCTACCCAGACCCCAGAAAGTCCATTGGCTAAAACCGCCACCATATCGTTGGTACTGGAATCGCCATCCACCGAAATCATATTAAAGCTTTCGTCTACCACTTCCCGCAATGTTTCCTGTAAAAGCTCTTTTTCCATACCAATATCGGTGGTAATAAACGCCAGCATTGTCGCCATGTTAGGGTGAATCATTCCTGAACCTTTAGCTATACCACCGACCTTCACCGTCTTCCCGTAAACTTCAAATTCTACCGCAATTTCTTTGGGAACCGTATCGGTGGTCATAATCGCTTCCGCCGCAGCTCCGCTTCCCTCCCTGGATAAAGCCTGGCAGGCCATCCTTATTCCATTAAGCACCTTATTAACAGGAAGCGGCACGCCGATTACCCCGGTAGAAGCCACCAGAATCTGCGAAATAGGTATTCCCAGGCATTTTCCTGTTTCATCAAGCATCTGGCGGGCAGCCAGCATTCCCTCTTCGCCAGTACAGGCGTTGGCATTGCCGCTATTGACTACAATGGCTGAAATAAGCTGGTCTTTGATATTTTCCATAGATAAAAGTATTGGTGCTGCCTTCACTTTATTGGTCGTGAAAACCGCAGCCCCTACCGCCGGTTTTTCGGAAAAAATCACCGCTACATCTTTTTTGCTCTTTTTTATCCCCGCATGAACCCCGGCCGCCAAAAAACCTTCGGGTGCGGTAACTCCACCTTGAATTTTCTTCATTTTAACTCCCTCCTAAAAGTAAATTCCCGTATTTTTAAGTCCGCAGGTTTCGTCAAGTCCGGCCATCAAATTCATATTTTGCACCGCCTGCCCCGCAGCCCCTTTGCCCAGGTTGTCAATGGCAACGGTCACGATAACCATTCCTCCCGGCTCCTTATTAACGGCAATTAAAGCATTATTGGTTCCGTAAACCGCCCGGGTTTCCGGTAACTGGCCGTCCGGAAGGATTTTTATAAAAGGTTTGTCCTGGTATTTTGCCAGGTAAATCTTTCTTAACTCTTCCAAAGAAACATCCGTAGTAAGATTCAGATAAATAGTCCCCAAAATTCCTCTTTTCATAGGAACCAGGTGAGGGGTAAAAATAACTCTTAAGCCTTTCGCAAACATATTTAAGAAATTTTCCATTTCCGGTAGATGTCGATGTTTACCTCCAACTCCGTAAGGGCGAAAGTTTTCCGCTACTTCCCCAAAAAGCGTTTCTCTTTTAGCCGCTCTCCCGGCACCCGTTACTCCCGATTTCATATCGCTAATGATTACACCTTGAAGCAAATCCTTTTCGGCTAAAGGAAGAACCGCCAGCAAAAACGCCGTTGGATAGCAGCCTGGATTGGCTATAAGCCTGGCAGTTTTTATTTTTTCGGAAAAATATTCCGTAAGACCATATACTGCTATTTCCAAAAGTTCGGGAGCCGGATGCGGCCCGTACCATTTATCGTAAACTTCCAGAGGAAGGCGAAAATCCGCCGACAAATCGATAACCCGGACCCCTCGTCGGATTAATTCTTGAGCATAACGGCCACTCTCTCCGTGAGGTAAAGCTAAAAAAGCAAAATCAGGATTAAAGCCTGAGAGTTCTTCTAAAGGCTTCACCTTGCCGGCGAAACCAAGGCCGAGAAAATGCTTCTCCACTTCCACCTCTTCTCCCCGGCTAAAGAGGAAGAGCCCGGTAACTTCCGGATGCATAGATAATAACCTGATCAGTTCAGCACCGGTATAACCGGTAGCACCAACCACTGCAACTTTCAAAGCTGCCCCTCCTTTTCCGATATATTTATAATATTACATACTTTTGTATATTTATGCAATATTTTTGCTAAAAAAAATTCCGGAAAGTTTCTTTCCGGAATAATCCTTTCCCTTAACTCGCTTTCCCAAGGTACGAATATTTCCTAAACTCATAATAATACCAAAGCGTACCCAAACAATACAATATTGCTACCACCCAAAAAATTAACGGATAACCGCCAAGCCGGTAAAAAATCGTACTAATAGGTCCCCCAATAGCCCAGCCCAAAGAAAAAGTAGCTTGATTTAAACTTAAAATAAGTCCCTTCCGGGACGGATCCACTATCAACACGTTTAATGCTTGAAACAAGGGAGTCCCCGCATTCATTAAAGCGTGGCGCGTTAGTAACACAAGTACCGCCCAAGATAGGTAGGGCACATATCCCAAATAAACGGCAAACGGTAAGGATATTAGGTTAAAGAAAACAAACGCCCGCACCAAACCAAACCTGCGGGAAACTTTAGTTCCCATTACCATAGCTAAAGATGTTAACCCCTGGGCTCCGGCTAAAATAAGGCCAATAAAAGTATTGGAAACTCCAAAACGGTTTGCAAAATACAGGTTTAAATAGGGCATAAAGAGACCCGAGCCGGTACCAATTAAAAGCGAAAAAATAAAAATTGTTCTAAACACTGAAAATTCTTCAGTATCCGCAGATATTCCTTTAATTGTTGCCCAAAAATCATCTTTTATCTCTAACTTGCGACCCTTTTCCAAATGGGTTAAAAATAAATTTCCCGCCAAAAAAATTAAAGCCCCTGAAATTAGCGAGGCCCGGTAGCTGGCTTTAAGGGATAGCATTCCGGATAAAAGGTCGGATAACATTCCGCCTGCAAAATTGCCGAGCATTGAAGCGATCATAATTGAAGAATAGTGAAGCCCTATTAATTTTACTTCTTCTCCCGGTAGGGAAACTTCTGATAAATAAGGCACACCATTTACCACTAATACCGAAAATCCCAACCCAAAAAGAAAAGCCGCCAAAATAATTAATCCGGGTTTTTCAAAGATTCCTTGGAAAATAAGCATTATTCCAGCAACAAAACTTCCCCAGAAAATAAAGCGGCGCCGTCCGTACCGGTCGCCGATATAACCCGCCGGAATCATAAATAACGCCTGGGCCAAAGAACTTGCTGCCACCACCTGACCAGCAACATCCATCCCCAGGCCCAGTTGCTTTAAGTATAAATTAAATAACACCTGGTAAACACCATAACCAAAATTCACAAATAGCTGGGATATTAAAAATTTTTTTGCACTTTTTCCTGCAGTAATAAAGGATTTAATCAAAGACTGTTCCTTCATAGTCTACTCCAACGTTGTAAAGTTTTTCATATAATCAAAGTTTATTATTAATTAATACAACTTTATCCATAAAAAATCCTTCCCTAAAGAATAATTTTAACTTTATTTTTACATTGCCGGCAGGTATCTCCTGAAAGTCCAGGAGTATCCACCCCAAAATAATCCCGCCGAATTAATAATGCCCCACAATGAGGACAAAAAGTATCATTGGAAGCATCGGGCAAATTGCCAAGGTAAACGTAGTTTAGATATTTCCTTGCTATCTCCCGGGCCCGGATTAAACTTTCCACCGGGGTAGGCGGTAAGTTAAACTTATAACGCGGAAAGTACCGGGAAAAGTGCAAAGGAATATCCCGGTCCAAATTTGCTAAAAACTTTGCCAATTCCTCAATCTGTTCGGGCGCATCATTAAGCCCTGGAACGAGCAACGTAGTAACTTCGACATGGGCTCCAAAAGCTTTGGATGTTTCAATAGCCTCTAAAACCGGAGTAACGCTCCCCTGACAAATATCACGGTAATACTCCTCGGTTATCCCTTTTAAGTCGATATTGAGAGCATCAATAAAAGGTAAAATTTTTTTTAAAGGTTCTTTATTGATAAAACCGTTAGTTACCAAAACGGTTTTAAAACCAAGCTCTTTAATTAAAGGAGCTGAAGCCTCTATGTATTCATACCAGACTACGGGCTCCGAATAAGTATAAGCGACCCCAATCATTTCTTGAGATTTATATCTTTGAGCAAGTTTTACCAAATCTTCCGGTAGAAGTTTTTCACCGGTTTCGGCAATTTGGGATATTTCATAGTTTTGACAAAAACCGCAACGAAAATTACAGCCAAAAGTTCCTACGGAAAGGATAGTACTTCCAGGATAAAAGTGGTAAAGCGGCTTTTTTTCGATAGGATCTATATTTATAGCAGTTATTTTCCCGAAGTTTAAGGAATACAATCGCCCGTTTACGTTCTTTCTCACCCGACAGCGCCCGGTTTTACCGTCTGCAATGCGGCAACGGTGCGGACAAAGACGGCATTGAACTAAAGAATCCCCTATTACCTCGTAAAAAACAGCTTCTTTCATAAGGCCACCTCAAAAATACCGCTCTACCAAAAACCTTTCAATTTTCACCGGCTCGTCCGGCGCTATCCCTGCTTTTCTTTTGGCAATTGCAAGCTGTTTTTCTACCGTATCCACGCCTTCTAAATTGGGAAGTAATAGCCCGCGACGAAATCCTTTAGAAACTATCACTCCGTATTTTTTGGGGTCTAATTCCGATAAATCCCTAACTTCTTCGGGAGGATAAAGAATATCCACCGAGTAGGTGAGTTCATCCAATTCGTGTTCTTCCACCGGCTCAAATCGCGGATCATGTAGTCCGGCTTCCAAACTGTTTCTGATAATCTCTTCTGCCAAGTTTTCGGTGGCAGGCGCTATCGTACCGATACATCCCCGCAGTTCTCCGTCTTTTTTAATGGAAACAAAGACCCCCGCTTTCCGCTTAAAAATCTCCGGTAGTGGATCCGGCGGAGTTATGGTTTTACCGGTACGTACGTAAGTTTCCAAAGCCTCCCGGGCAAGCCGCACATAGGGCGACTCCTTTTCCCGGCGCTTTTTTATTTCCTCCTGTTTTTTGGCAATTAATTTAGGATAAAAGTAGCGCTCTTTATCTTCCCCCCGGGCTTCGACTTCCGCCACCATATAACCGACCCCAAAAGGCCCTTCGTAGCTAAGCACCCTGCTTCTTACCTGATATCCTTCAAAAGCACCAAATAACATAATAAAGGAACGAAGACCGCACTCTCCTGCTTGCTCGGCAAAGCTTTTATCAATAGTTAAAAGTTCCCAAGGGTCACCATGGGTAAAAATATCTACCATCAGCCGGTCAAAGTAACGCCCTGAAGGATCGTAACCAGCTGGGGCATCCAAAGTTAAACGGTGAGATAAATCCCCCGATGCTATGATAACAATTTTGCGCTTAAGTTCTGCAGCTACTTCTCTAATTATTGTGCCCAAACGGTAAATCTCGGAAAAAGGTATAAGCCCCTGGCTTATCACGACAAGTTTATACTTTTGCTCCGGATCTAAATAATAAAGCGGTACCATTGTTCCGTGGTCGAGAAAAGCGGGAACCCGCACTGCTCGAGCCAGGCTCTCATCAATCCCGGCAACCGCCAGCCCTTCTTGCTTAGCTGCTGTAAGTAAAGCTTGAACCAATTCGAGATCATTTTGGTAGGAAAAGGTGATATGGGGTGCACCAAAACTTCCGAAATTTCCGTTCAGCTTCTCATTAATATTAACCGCGACCACATCGCTGAAAAGCGGAGCATGGGGAGAAATTACTATTAATGTTTCCGGATTTATTTTCTTAATTTTTTCCTTGAGCTCTTTTAAAGCATTAATAGTATTTTGACATTTCTTTTCCTCTCCCCGCCCAATTTCCGGGAGAATTATCGGCGGGTGCGGTACTGCGATCCCATAAAGATTACCCATCTTTATTCCTCCCCTTCAAATTCTCTGGGGCAAACATCCTTTGGTTCCTGGCAATATCCCTCACACAGTTCGCAACTGCCGTATTCGGCACAATCAAAGCAAACACAGGATAAACAAAGGTTCGGCATATCACCACTCCATGGAAGGTTTTCTTAAATTTTATTATATGTAATTTTAGCCAAAAATAAAATAAAGAAGGCTGTCTATTGCGACAGCCTCCCTGAACTTTCCTTATGCTTCTTTTTTATTGCTTGCAACGTAGCGATATAAAATTAACCCCAAGACCACAAACATGGCCAGGCCCCACCAGGGGTTACCTGCTATTGTTAGCTTAGAAAAGATGGCAACTTTTTCCGAAAGGCCTTTATAGGCTAAAAAGGCAATGACTATTCCCATCAGCGCATCGCCAGCTATTAAACCGGAAGAAAATAAGATGCCTTTTTCCACTTTTTCTTTTAAAGTTTCTCCGGAGAAAGCCCGATCAATAAACCAGCGGATAACCCCACCTGCCAGAACCCCGGTGCTAAGGTGTAACGGCAAGTAGAGACCAATAGCTACCGGTAAAATAGGGAGCTTTAATACCGCTAAAATGATTCCAATCACTACTCCCGACAAAACCAGTGCCCAGGGAAGGGTTCCGGTCATGACACCTTTCACCACCATCGACATGAGGGTTGCCTGAGGTGCGGGTATTTTATCGGTCCCAAGGCCGTAAGCCTGGTTCAACATTAAGATTACCCAGCCAACAACGATAGTGCTGGCAATACCACCAATTAAGACGCCAATCTGGACGTATTTGGGAGTAGCGCCAATAATGTATCCTGTTTTTAAGTTCTGAGCCAAGCTTCCGGCAATAGAAATAGCTACGCAAATTGTTGCACCGGTGGTAATCGCCGCAATCATACCCTTTGTTCCCACTACACCAATTGCCTTTAATAAGAGGGTACTGGCCAGAAGGGCTGCAATGGTCATGCCGGAAACAGGCAAGTTAGATACCCCAACCAAACCGGCAATCCGCGCCGAAACTGCTGCAAAGAAAAAGCCAAAGAGCACAATGGAAAGGGCACCCATCCAGGTAACTTTCATCTGGGGAACTATAAGAGCTGTGATGAAGACCCCTAAAACCCCGAAGAAAATAGCCACTACGCTAATATCTTGGTTGGTCCGCTTTTGCTCACCACTTTGGCCTTTTGCCAATCCTCCCATAGCAGCTTTAAAAGAGTTAATAATCATGGGAAGGGACCGGCCAAGGCTGATAAAACCTCCCGCAGCCACCGCACCGGCACCGATATAGCGGATATACTTGGACCAAATGGCCCAGGCATCCATTTGGGCAATGGGTACGGTACTCGGGAAAATGGGGTTAGGTACACCGGCTCCAAAGTAAGAAATAAGCGGAATTAAAACAAACCAGGCCAGTAATCCCCCTGCAAACATGTAAAGACCAATTTCTAAACCTACAATAAAGCCAACACCCATTAGAGAGGCTAAAATATCGAAGCCAAAAACTCCGTTTTTAAATCCCGGAATATTCCATTCGATTTCTTCTTTAAAAAGGCCAAAAGCACCGGATAACAGTTTATAAATACCGCCAATAAGACCTCCCCATAAAATCCCGGAAGCCGATTGGCCACCAACCTGCCCCGCTACCAGCACTTCTGCGGTGGCCATACCTTCGGGATAAGGAAGGATACCGTGCTCGTCCACTGTTAGGTTCTTTCTTAAAGGTACCACAAATAAAACCCCGAGAATCGTACCAAGGGTTGCCACCACCGCAATCTTGGCCAAAGTAAACTGGTCTTTAAACCCCCAGATAATTAATGCCGGTAAAGTAAACATTACGCCGCTGGCAATACTTTCCCCGGCGGAACCAATTGCCTGAATAATGTTAGTTTCTAAAATATTTTGCTTCCTTAAAAGTCCCCGGATAATTGCCGTTCCAATAACCGCCCCGGGGATTGAGGCTGAAACAGTCATACCAACCTTAAGTCCCAAATAAGTATTGGTAGCACCAAATAATAAGGCCAGTAAAATACCCATGATAAGTGAGACAACGGTCATTTCCGGAAGCCTTGTCGTAGGTGGAACATAAGGCTCATACTGGTCTCCCGGAATACCACCGTACGCAGTGTGGGATAAACCTTTCTTTTCCACAACTCTTACCTCCGTTTTTCAATGTTTTTTGTTAGTTTAAACCAAGCATTAATTTTTTACTCCTGCCGTGGCTCGCCATCCTGCAATTTTTGTATGTACACAGTATAAATTATACACTTTCGATATCATCCGTCAATCTTTTCTTAAAGTATAAAAATAGGGACAGTCCCTTAAACCACCGTTAAAGTTTAAAGATAGGGACTGTCCCTATTTAAAATACTTTAAAACAGCTAAATAAATGGCAAAGCTTACTTTTTCCCGGTAATCGGGGTCTAACAAAAGCCGTTCCTCTTCAGGATTTGATAAAAACCCTACCTCGGCAATTGCCGAAGCCATCTGGGAGTTACGATTTATAAAATAATCGCCGGATTTAGCCACCCGGTTGGTATTTGCCAAAATTGTTTTAAAGCTGTCCTGAATATGCTCCGCCAACCTTTTTCCTCCACTATCTCCTTCCTGATAAAAAGTCTGAGCACCGCGGTACTTGCGCTCCGGAAAACTATTAACGTGAATGCTTATTAATACCTCCGCATGTTTTTCTTCGGCAAACTGGATGCGCCGGGCTAAGTCTTGTTTTTTCCGGATCGAATACCCCCGAATCCCCGGATCAGCCAAATCATAGTCACCAGAACGGGTAAGATAAACCTGGGCACCTGCCATTTGTAATTTAGCCGCCACCCGGCGAGCTATATCAAGGGTAATATCCTTCTCCACCGCCCCCTGTTGTCCTTTACACCCCGGGTCCTGACCTCCATGCCCTGGATCTATGACAATAATCCTATTGGCAACCGCCACCGCTAAGACCCGTACTTCCTTATTTAACAAAATATTTCTAAAAACTGAACCTAATACCGTTAAAATTATAATTCCCACCATTACCGCCAGAACTTTTTGCCGAGTTATGCGATATACTTTAAAAATAATCATTACCTATACACCTCCGGCTTGTAAATTATATGCCAAGCCGAAGGGCATTATTAATGTAAATTTCAATAAAGTCCGCCTATCCCGGTGCAATTAGCTTATAAAACCGTCTTTCCTTTATCCAAAAACCCTTTTTAACCATAAAATATTATAGCAAGAAAAAGGAGGGATAAAATGAATCACAAAAATAACGACTTTCAGCTAAACTCCCCTTATCCTCCGGTGAAGGTTAAAAATCCCAATACCATGTATGCTGAAATTTTAATGGACGATTATGCAGGTACCGCCGGAGAACTTACCGCCATTACCCAGTACTTGTATCATCACTTTGAAAGCGAAAAAACAAATCCGCAAATTGCTAAACTTTTTGAAGGGGTAGCCTTAGTTGAAATGCACCACCTTGAAATACTCGCAAAGTTGATTATCGCCTTTGGCGGAAATCCTACCTATCGGGGTAGTTTTGGTAATAATTTCGCTTACTGGAGCGGACACTACGTTAATTATTCCCAAAATATACGGGAACAACTGATAGCCGATATTCACGCAGAAAAAACCGCAATCGTCAATTATCAGAAGCATGCAGAAATTATTGATGATCCTTACGCCCGGCCAGTTCTCTATAGAATTATTGAAGATGAGGAATTGCATTTAAAATTATTTAAGGATGCCTTAAAAAGCTTAAGGGAAGGTTAACCCTTCCCTTTTACTTTATCGAAAAACTCCATTACCTATTTTTATTGATTTTATGAACATTTTAACTATATACCCTTAAGTAACCTGGTTGGCAAACTTTAAAATTGCAATCAAGAAAAAACATAAAAAAACCAGGCAGATTTGCCTGGTTTTTCCCCCTTATCTCTTGGTCCACTGAGGTCTTCTCCGGGACTTCCGTAAACCGTATTTTTTCCGCTCGACCATCCGGGGATCCCGGGTAAGAAAGCCTGCTTTTTTCAGCACCGGTCTTAACGAAGGATCAGCCTGAACCAAGGCCCGCGCAATACCAAGTCTCACGGCACCTGCCTGACCGGAAATGCCGCCACCATGAACTTTTGCCTTAACATCAAACTTCCCAACAGTATTGGTGAGTTCCAAGGGTTGTTTAACAATAATCTGCAGGGTTTTTCTCGGGAAGTATTCTTCCAAGGATTTGCCATTTATGGTAATGTTCCCTTCGCCGGGAACCACAAACACCCGGGCGACCGCTTCTTTTCTCCGGCCCGTACCGTAGAAATTAACTACTGCCATCTAAAACGCCTCCCTTCGCCCGTATCTAAAATTGCCAGATTTCCGGCTTTTGAGCTTGATGCGGATGTGATTCCCCGGCATATACCTTAAGCTTCTTAAAAAGCTTTCTTCCCAGCCGGTTGTGAGGAAGCATCCCTTTTACAGCTTTTTCAAAAGCCAGGACCGGATTAGTTTTCATTAAGATTCCGTAGGGAATAGCTTTTAAACCGCCTGGATAGCGGCTGTGACGGTAAAACATTTTCTTTTCTAACTTTTTCCCGGTTAAAACAGCCTTTTCGGCATTAATGATAATAACAAAATCACCAGTATCTACATGAGGAGTAAATTCCGGTTTGTGCTTACCTCTTAAAAGCTTAGCAGCCTCACTGGCTACCCGTCCGAGGGGTTTTCCAGCAGCATCTATAACATACCATTTCCTTTCCACTTCATTGGGCTTAGCCATGTATGTGGTTCTCACCTTGTTCCCTCCTTTTGCCGTAACTATCGCGGTATTGCCAATGGGGGCTCGTCACTGGCAAATACCTATACCATTATAATTTTATGGGAATACCCCTGGCCTGTCAAGCAATTCTTCGATTAAAAATGTAAATTAAGTAAAAAATATAAATACAGCCGTTAAATATTAAAGTCCAGGCACTTAATCTCCGCCGGAAATTAACCAGAAAAAGCGCCGCGACCGCCGCAAAAAAAGCCAATATACCGCTTAAAACTACATCCGTCGATAAACGCCACGAAGTAAAGATTATCCCAATTGAGGTTATAACCGAGCTTTGAAAAACCATCGCTCCGGTAATGTTTCCTAACGCCAAAGTATCTTTCCCGCTTCTCATCCACACTACACTGTTGAACTTTTCGGGAAGTTCTGTAGCTATGGGTGTAATAACTAAAGATAAAGCCATTGGCGATATTCCTATTAAGTGAGCCAATTGGGTCAAATTAGCTACAAAGTACTTAGCCCCCACCACAATCATCAAGAGGCTTATTATCAGCTGCAAAAGTATCGCCCGAATCCTGGGAATTGTCCTCTGGGGAGTAAAGATTAACGGATCCACTTCCCCGATCTCACCGCTATCTTCATTAACCGTTTTATAGACATAAATTAAATAGCCAAAAACTAATATTAAAGCAATAGATCTTTGCATAAAACTATGGGGTACAAAAGCCGCCAAATACGAAAGGGTATAAAATAAAAGAAAACTTTTGATATCCCTTAGAAAAAGCCCACGTTCCAAAACAACCTCGCTCCCGAAAGTCCGCCGGCGACTGAAAAGTACCGAAGCGGTGCCGGTTACCATAAAACCAATGGTAATAAGCATAAACGGTGCACCTAAAATCGCTCCAATACCAATTTCAGTGCTGTGGTCCGTTTGACTGCCGAAAAAAATAGCAATAACCGGAACCATTGTTTCCGGCAACGCTGTCCCTACCGCCGCAAAAATGCTTCCCACCGCTCCCTGGTTAAAACCAAAACGGCGGCCAAACCATTCCACCGCATTGGTAAAAGTCAATGCTCCCCCTAAAATAAGCAAAAGATTAAAAATTAACAGGCCCCCCAGATACGTCAAGGCTTTCCCCTCTTTCAATAAAAAACTTTCACAAGAAAAAGACCGTGGGCTGGGGCAGTTTTACCGGCAAGCTTTTTATTTCCGGTGGTTAAAATTTCTCTAACCCTTTCCGGATGGCCATTTAAGCCAATTTCCACCAGCGTACCGGTTAAAATTCTGGCCATCTTATACAGGAAAGAATCGGCCACAAACGTAAAATACCCTAAAAAACCATCCTCCCGGTAACTTGCCTCAAACATGGTTTTAATCGGGTTTTTACCGCTACTTCCCGCTGCTCCAAAGCCGGAGAAGTCATGGGTACCGATTAAATATTCCAGGGCCTTTGCTACTTTTTCCCGGTCAAGTTTTTGGGGCAAAGCCCAGGCATACCGTTCATAAAAGGGTGAGGGAGGACCGTAATACAAATAATACCTGTACTCCTTTTTTCGGGCTGAATATCGTGCATGAAAGTCATCCGGCACTATTTCAGCTTCTAAAACTCGAATTGCGGTTGGAAGGGTATTATTTAAAATTTCCGGAATTTTATCTACCGGCGCTTTCCAGGGCGCCGAAAAATTTACCACCTGCCCCAGAGCATGAACTCCAGCGTCGGTTCGCCCAGCCCCAATTACTTTTACCGGTTCTTTTAAAATTTTATGAAGCTTTTCCTCTAAAATGCCTTGAATCGTCTGCGGGGTATTTTTTTGCTTTTGAAATCCTGCAAAATTAGTGCCGTCGTAGGCAATGGTTAGCTTAAAATTTGGCAGGAAAACCACCCCAGAGCTTTAAGATTACAAATAGCACGGTAAGTAAAAAATTTAAAAACAGGAAAAGATAGTCTTTGGCCGCAAATTTTAACGGCTTTAATTTCCCGCGGGGGGCGCCTATGCGGTAACCTCTGGCCTCCATCGCTACCGCTAACTCATCGGCCCGTTTAAAAGCATTAATAAATAGGGGAATAATTAGGGGAAGCATCATTTTGGCTTTGTTAGAAAACCCCCGGGTGTTAAAATCAGCTCCCCGGGACTCCTGGGCTTTAATTAGCCGCTCCGCCTCCGCCGTTAGCGTCGGTATAAACCTGAGCGCTATGGTTAGCATTAATGCAATTTCTCCATACGGCAAACCAAATCGGCCAAAAGGTTTTAAAAGGCTTTCCAATCCATTAGTTAACTCCGTCGGTGAGGTGGTAGCGGTCAGAAGATATGCCGATAGCAGCATTACCACCAAGCGTAAAAATACTATTCCGCTGTTCACCAATCCTTCCCGGGTTATCTTCAAAGGACCTAAGGTAATTAACTTTTCGCCCGGCGTAAAAAAAAGCTGAAGAATTAACGCCAAAACCAAGATAAAAACTACAGGCTTTAGCGCCTGCCAAAACATTTTCGGTTTAATACCTGCTAAAAAGGTAACCAATATTACACCGAAGAGCAAAAACCCGAGAAACAGTAAGTTGTCTAAAAAAAACACCAGGAAAACCGCCACAAGCAAACTAAAGAATTTGGTGCGCGGGTCTAAACGATGGATGAAGCTATTCCCGGGAATGTATTGACCAATGGTATTGACATTAAGCATCGCCCCGCACCACCCTTATTATTTCCCCCACAGTTTCCTCCAAAGAAGCGGTCATCTTTACTTTATGACCCCGGCTTTGCAAAAGTTTTATGACCTGGGCATACACCGGTAAGCTTAACCCGGGTATATTTTTTTCCATAAGCTTATGAAATACCTCGTTTTTTTCTCCAAAAGCCGCTATCCTGCCTCGGTCTAAAACTAAAATCTGGTCGCAAAGATAGGCCACTTCTTCCATGTTATGCGAAACAATAATTACCGTAACCCCCTGCTTTTTTAGAGACAATAAAAGCCGGTAAATGGTTTCTTTCCCCACCGGATCTAGGGCAGCCGCCGGTTCATCTAAGATCAGGTATTTGGGTGATATACCCAAAACCGAAGCTATCGCCAGTCTTCGTTTTTCGCCACCGCTTAATTCAAAAGGCGACCTTTTTAAATAGGTTTCATCCAAACCTACTTGTCTTAATAGTTCCGCCGCTTGCCCTTCGGTTAATTCCCTTCCAAAATTTTTTGGGCCAAAAGTGAGTTCATCAAATACCGTTTCAGCAAAAAGCTGATGTTCCGGGTACTGAAAAATAAGCTGCACTTTCTGGCGTATTGTTTTTAAGTTTGCTTTTTTGGAAGTTACAAGACCGTCTACCACCACGTTACCCCGGGTTGGGGTTAAAAGACCGTTTAAAAGCATGAGAAGCGTTGATTTTCCGGAACCCGTTGGCCCGATAATCCCAGTTATAATTCCTTCGTTAAAGTTTAAGTTAATGGTATTTAAGGCAATAACCTCCATTGGCGTTCCGGGATTATAAACAAAAGTTACATCCTTTAACGTAATCGGCATATTTCCTCCACCAGCATTTCCGGGGTTGTCACCGTATCGGGTACGAAAATTTTCTCCGCCCAAAGCCGCTCCAGAAGTTTATAAAGTGGGGGTATATCAAGCCCTAATTGCCGAACTAAAGGTTTTTGTCTAAAGAAGTTATTGGGTGTTCCGTCAAAAGCAACCCTTCCCCGGTCAAAGGCTATTAGGCGTTTTGCCCTTAAAGCTTCTTCCATGTAATGGGTTATAAAAATAATCGTAAGTTTTTCCTCTTCGTTAAGCTTTAGTAATAAATTTAAAACTTCCTGCCTGCCCGCCGGATCAAGCATGGAGGTGGGTTCATCTAAAAGCAAAATCCGCGGCCTTAAAGCTAAGGCTCCAGCAATAGCCAGCCTTTGCTTTTGTCCTCCCGATAAAGCATATGAAGCCCTCTGTCGAAGTTCCCAGAGCCCCGTTAACTTAAGTGCTTCCTCCACCCGCTTTTTTATTTCCCCGGTCGGCAAGTTCAGGTTTTCCGGCCCAAAGGCCACGTCCTCTTCTACCACCGCCGCTACAATCTGGTTGTCGGGATTTTGAAAAACAAGACCAATCTGGGTTCCTAAGAGTCCTTCCTCTTTTAGCTTTTTGGGATTTCTACCTAAAACTTCTACATAACCCTCATTAGGCTCCAAAAGCCCGGCTAACAATTTTATAAAGGTAGTTTTTCCGGAGCCATTTGGTCCAACTAAGGCTACCAGTTCCCCTTGCAAAAAGGAGAGGGATACGTTTTGTAACGCATACCTCTCCTTTTCTGCAGCATAATGATAGCTCAAGCTATTGGTTACAATGACCGTTTCCATAATTAAAGGAGCTCCACCAAAACCATCATTGCACCATCGCCCCGCCGGGGTCCAATTTTCACTATCCGTGTATAGCCCCCCGGACGATCGGCATACTTTGGACCAATTTCTTTAAAAAGTTTTCTTACGACATTTTCTTCGTATAAATAAGCTAAAGCCTGACGGCGATTATGCAGGGTGTCGTTTTTAGCTAAAGTGATAAGCTTTTCCGCTACCGCTTTAGCAGATTTCCCCCGGGCCTCGGTGGTTATTATCTTCCCCTCTTTTAAGAGGGAAGTCACCAAGTTTCTTAGCATCGCTTCCCGGTGGTCTTTCCTTCTGCCAAGCTTATAATGGTACATCTGCTTCCCTCCCTTATTCTTCCTCTTTCCGCAAGGAAAGGCCCATGGAGTTGAGTTTGGAAATAACCTCTTCAAGCGACTTTTTCCCTAAATTGCGAACTTTCATCATATCCGCTTCGGTCTTCTGAATTAGTTCGCCTACCGTATTGATTCCTGCCCGTTTCAAGCAGTTATACGAGCGTACCGATAAATCCAGGTCTTCAATGGGCATTTCCGCCAATTTTTCCTTGGCGTCCTCTTCTTTTTCAACCATAATTTCCACACCGGTAGCCCGTTCATTTAAGTTAACAAAAAGCTGCAGGTGCTCAACCATGATGCGAGCGGCAAGGCTTACCGCCTCATCGGGTCGAATGCTTCCATCGGTCCAAACTTCCAGGGTGAGCTTATCATAATCGGTAATCTGACCAACCCGCGTATTTTCTACCTGGAAGTTCACTTTGAGCACTGGAGAAAAGATGGAGTCTACCGGTATTACGCCAATAACATGCTCGCCCTTTTTATTCCGCTCCGCCGGTACATAACCCCGACCCCGGGCTACAGTCATTTCCATAAAAAGACGACCGCCCTCTGCTATATGGGCTATTACAAGGTCGGGGTTTAAAATTTCTACCTCCGGTGGGGCAATTATATCTTTGGCGGTAATGACACCCTCACCTTCAGCTTCGATTCTCAAAACCTGTTCCTCATCCCCGTGAAGCTTCAGCGTAAGATTTTTAATGTTTAAGATAATTTCCGTTACATCTTCCACTACCCCGGGAACCGTTGAAAATTCATGGAGTACCCCTTCAATCTTTATGGAAGTAACAGCAGCTCCCGGGAGGGAAGATAAAAGTATCCGCCGCATTGAGTTGCCGAGGGTAATCCCGTACCCCCGTTCCAAAGGTTCAATCACAAAACGGCCGTAACGGTCGTTTAACTCCTCGGTTTCAATTTTCGGTTTTTCAATTTCAAGCACAAAGGGACCCTCCTTTAAAGGGAATACCCGTCAAGCTCTTATCTGGAGTAGAGCTCAACAATGAGATGCTCCTCGACGGGGATATCGATATCTTCCCGTTTTGGCAGTGCTTCAACCTTACCGACAGCATTGTTGGCATCGTAGGAAAGCCAAGCCGGTAAAGTTTTGCTGGCGGCCCGTTCCATAATTTCCTTGGCTATCGGAGAGTCCTTCTTTTCTTCTTTTAAAGCAATTACGTCGCCAACTTTGACCAGGTAGGATGGTATGTTAACTTTCCGTCCATTTACCGTAAAGAAATTATGCCGTACCAACTGCCGGGCCTGAGCGCGGGACTCAGCCAGTCCGAGCCGATAAACCACGTTATCGAGCCGTCTTTCCAAAATTACCAACAAGTTTTCACCGGTAATCCCCGGCTGTCTTTCGGCCATTTCAAAATAACGCCGGAACTGCGCTTCCAATACTCCGTAAATTCGCTTTGCTTTCTGCTTTTCCCGCAGTTGCAGGGCATACTCGGTGGGCTTTTTCCTTGTGTGTCCGTGCTGACCGGGAGCATAATTTCTCCTGGCAATGGCACACTTATCGGTATAGCAGCGATCTCCTTTCAGGAAAAGCTTTATTCCTTCCCTGCGGCAAAGCTTGCAAACAGGACCCGTATATCTCGCCATTTCGTTATCTACCTCCTATACTCTCCTACGTTTCGGTGGACGACACCCGTTATGAGGAATCGGGGTTACGTCCTTAATAAGGCTAACTTCCAGGCCAGCAGCTTGCAACGAGCGGATTGCCGCTTCCCGACCTGCGCCTGGTCCTTTCACATAAACCTCAACAGTCTTTACGCCAAATTCCATCGCTTCTTTAGCAGCTTTTTCCGCAGCTAACTGTGCGGCAAAGGGAGTGCCTTTCCTGGTTCCTTCAAAGCCAACGGTTCCCGCACTTGCCCAGGAAAGGGTGTTCCCCTGGGGATCGGTTATGGTAACAATTGTATTGTTAAAAGTAGACTTGATATGGGCTACTCCTTGCTCAACATGCTTTTTTTCCTTTTTTCTGGCTTTTGTCCGGCGAGCCATCATATCCCTCCTTTAAGCTTACTTCTTCCGTTTTACACCAACGGTTCTTCTGGGCCCTTTCCGGGTACGAGCGTTGGTTCGGGTTCTCTGTCCTCTAACCGGTAAGCCTTTCCGGTGACGAATACCCCGGTAGCAGCCAATTTCAATAAGCCGTTTAATATTCAACGCAACTTCCCGTCTTAATTCTCCTTCGACCTTGTAGTTCTTTTCAATCTCATCCCGAAGCTTTGCCACTTCTTCTTCGGTCAAATCTTTAACCCGAGTATCGGGGTTAATACCGGTCTTCTTTAAGATAACATTAGCTGTTGGTCGACCAATACCGTAAATATAAGTTAAGGCAATTTCGACCCTTTTATCTCTCGGAAGATCCACACCAGCAATCCGAGCCATTACCGCACCTCCTAAGAAATTATCCCTGCTTCTGCTTATGCTTGGGATTTTCACAAATAACCCTTACTCGCCCTTTCCGGCGGATAATCTTACATTTTTCGCAGATCGGTTTAACGCTGGGTCTGACTTTCATGTTTAAACCCCCTTTATTTCCCTACTTGTGCCGGTAGATAATCCTACCCCGGGTCAAATCATAGGGTGATAATTCAACGGTTACCCGGTCACCTGGCAAGATTCGAATAAAATTCATGCGTATTTTCCCGGAAACATGGGCTAACACTTTATGCCCATTATCCAGCTCGACCCGAAACATTGCGTTTGGAAGGGGCTCCACTACCGTGCCTTCCACTTCAATGACATCATCTTTCGACATTAAGCAATCAACCTCCTCACCCATCCAGTTCTTCGCCCTTTTCGGCAAACGATTTAAGAAATTTCCGGATCTCCGGATTGCTCAGTTTACCCTCGTCTGGAAAACGGTAGTTTAAAAATTTCAAATGACGGACGTTTTTCTTTTTGGGATTTTCAATACGACGGTGCTGACCATCAACCACTTCAACATAACGGTCATTAATAACCCGATAGATAATGTAGAAGTTTCCGCAATCACGGCCGGCTGTGGACAGCACTACTTGGCCGGGACGGATTTTGTCTAAATGCATGACCTTCACCACCCATTCCTTTTTACGGCAAGGTTAGAATCATGGGCCCATTTTCGGTAATAGCAATGGTGTGTTCAAAATGGGCTGACCATTTACCGTCCCGGGTTACCACCGTCCATTTGTCCGGAAGGGTGAAGACCTCATAGGTTCCAATGTTAACCATCGGTTCGATTGCTAATGTCATTCCCGGGACCAACCGAGCACCACGACCCGGCTTACCGTAGTTGGGCACGTTCGGCTCCTCATGCAGCGCTTTGCCAATTCCATGTCCCGCATATTGTCTCACCACGGAAAACCCGTGGCGAACCACGTAGCTTTCGACCGCATGGGAAATGTCCGAAACCCTATTGCCAACCACGGCTGCCTCAATCCCGGCGTAAAGCGATGCTTCGGTCACTTCAATGAGCTTTTTAGCCTCGGGAGAAACTTCCCCCACGGGCCAGGTTTTTGCAGCATCGCCATAATATCCGTCCACAACAGCTCCAATATCAATACTAATAATATCTCCATTCCGCAATTTTCTTAAACCAGGGATTCCGTGAACCACTTCTTCATTAATTGAAGCACAGATAGTTGCCGGAAAACCATATAAGCCTTTAAAAGCTGGCTTTCCGCCTAATTTTTTAATTGTTTCTTCTGCAATTTTATCAAGTTCTAAGGTAGTTATCCCCGGTTCAATCGCTTTTTCCAAGGCCTGAAGAGTCAGGGCGACAATTCGCCCCGCCTCCCGCATAAGCCTTAATTCTTTTTCTGTTTTAACGGTAATCAATTTTCTCACCAGCTACTTAATAAAACCTTGATAATGTCTCATTAAAAGGTAAGATTCTAACTGTTTCATAGTATCCAGCGCCACACCAACAACAATCAGGAGAGCAGTACCACCAAAGGTTACATTGGGAATCCGGGCTATTGCCATCACGATATTGGGCAGTATGGCAATAAAGGCCAAGAATACTGCGCCAGCAAAGGTTACCCGGCTCATGACCTTATCGATATATTCTGCCGTTGGTCTTCCAGGACGAATTCCAGGGATAAAGCCCCCGTATTTCTTAAGGTTTTCGGCAATATCCAAGGGGTTCATGATAATCGCAGTGTAAAAATAGGTAAAGCCAATAATTAGTAAAGCGTATAAAATGGTGTTAATTACAGTTCCCCAGCCAAAATATTTTAAAACCCACTGGGCAAAACTGTTTTGGGGAAACCATCCCGCAATAGTAATCGGGAACATCAAAAGTGAAGAAGCAAAAATTATCGGAATAACCCCTGCCTGATTAACCTTGATGGGCAGGTGAGTGCTTTGCCCGCCGTAAACCCGGCGGCCGACAACCCTTTTTGCATACTGCACCGGAATTCTCCGCTGGGCTTCGTTAACCACTACAACGGCGTAAATTGCGGCTACAGCAATTACGGCTAAGATTAAAACGTTTAAAATGTTTGCCGTACCGGCAGAAACGTAATCAATAATCGTTTTAATGGAACCAGGGATCCTGGAAACAATCCCGGCAAAAATTATTAGCGATATCCCGTTACCAATGCCCTTTTCGGTAATCTGTTCCCCAAGCCACATTAAAAACGCTGTTCCCGCGGTAAGAGCAAGGGCAACGTATAAATATGTTAAGATTCCGGGGTTGTTTAAGGCCGATCTTAAACCAATTGCCATGAAGAAACCTTGAATAAAGGCTAAGATGACGGTTCCATACCGAACGTACTCGGTAATTTTCCGCCGACCTTCTTCCCCTTCTTTAGCCAGCTTTTCCAGGTATGGTATTACCACCGTTAAAAGTTGCATAATAATCGAAGCGTTAATATACGGGGTAATACTCATGGCAAAAATGGTAAATTTCTTAAAGGCACCACCGGAAATAACGTCAAAAAACCCCAAAATTGTACCCGATTGGATTAATTCTTCCATGCGGGCCAGGTTAATTCCCGGTACCGGTATATGAGCTCCGATACGAAAGACCAAAAGCATCAATAAGGTAAAGAGCAATCTACTCTTTAATTCTTTAGCCTTCATGGCATTGCGGAGGGCATCAAGCATTTACAGCACCTCCGCTTGCCCGCCGGCAGCGGTAATTTTTTCTTTTGCCGATTCACTAAAGGCATGTGCTTTAACGGTAAGCGCTTTCTTTAGTTCGCCGCCGCCTAAAATCTTTACACCGTCCCCTATTTTCTTTATTATACCAGTTTCCAGCAGGAGTTCTGGAGTTACCACTGTCCCATCTTCAAATTTATTTAAGCGGTCCACGTTAATGGCAATGATTTCTTTGGCAAATTTATTGTGAAAGCCGCGTTTGGGTAATCTCCGGTAAAGGGGCATCTGGCCACCTTCAAAGCCTGGTCTGACGCCGCCGCCCGAACGTGCCTTTTGTCCTTTTTGTCCACGTCCCGCAGTTTTTCCAAGGCCAGAACCTATTCCCTGACCTTTCCGGGTGGGTTTTTGCCGCGAACCAGGCACAGGCCTTAAATCATGTAACCGCATTTTCCCACCTCCTAAATTTCCTCAACTTTTAATAAATGGCTCACTTTATTTATCATCCCGCGGATTTCAGGAGTATCGGCTTTGATAACGGTCTGGTTGAGTTTTCTCAATCCCAGGGACTTTACCGTTGCCTTCTGCCGTTCACTTTGTCCAATGACGCTTTTTACCAGGGTAATTTTCAGCTTCTTTTCCATGAGTTATCCCTCCTAGCCCTTCAAGATTTCGGCCGGGGTTTTTCCACGAAGTTTTGCTACCATTTCCACGGTTTTTAACGACTTCAGTGCTTCAATGGTAGCATGGGCCATATTGTGGGGATTATTGGAACCCAAGGATTTGGTTAGGATGTCCCGCACACCTGCCATTTCCAATATTGCCCGTACTGCGCTACCGGCAATAACGCCGGTACCAGGTGCTGCTGGCTTTAATAACACCTTACCCGCACCGGCTTCACCAATAATTTCATGGGGAATTGTAGTATTAACAATAGGAACTTTGATCAGATTTTTCTTGGCATCTTCAATGCCTTTTCTAATAGCATCAGGAACTTCCGGAGCTTTACCAAGGCCCACGCCCACATGCCCTTTTTGATCGCCAACTACCACCAAGGCGCTAAAGGAAAAACGCCGTCCACCTTTAACAACCTTCGCTGTACGGTTGATCGCAATAACTTTTTCGCTCAACTCCAGTTGACTGGCATCAATTCTTGCCATCGTTATCCCTCCTTTTCTTTAAAATTGCAGGCCACCTTCCCGTGCTGCTTCCGCCAATGCTTTAACCCGTCCGTGATAAAGATATCCGCCCCGGTCAAAAACGACCTTTTCAATCCCTTTCGCTTTGGCCCGCTCAGCAATCAGCCGGCCAACAGCTTTTGCTGCTTCAATATTGCCGCCGTAGCCAATTTTCCCTCGCAATTCCGGATCGAGGGTAGAAGCTGCAACCAGGGTACGCCCGCTGACATCATCGATAATCTGGGCATAAATGTGTTTTAAGCTTCTATATACGTTTAATCTCGGTCTTTCCGGAGTTCCATGAATTTTCTTCCGAACCCGTAAATGCCGCCGTTTTCTTTCCAGATTCCGGTTGGTTTTGGTAATCATCGACTACCCCCCTTTTCTAAAAACGTTTTACTTCTTGCCTTTACCGCCGGTTTTACCAGCCTTTCTCCGAATTACTTCGTCGGTGTACTTAATTCCCTTTCCTTTGTACGGTTCAGGCTCCCGGACAGCACGGATAGTTGCTGCAAAATTACCAACCAGTTCTTTATCAATTCCCTTGACAATAATCTGGTTTTGAGCGGGAACTTCTATCTCAATCCCTTCGGGCGGATCCATTTCCACCGGGTGAGAATAACCGACCGTTAAAACCAGTTTACGTCCCTGCTTTGCCGCCCGGTAGCCTACCCCAACCAACTCAAGGCTTTTTTGATAACCGTTGGTAACGCCAACGATCATGTTATTAATTAAAGTCCGGGTAAGGCCATGGAGGGCTTTATGTTCTTTTTCATCGGAAGGTCTTTCTACCAGGATTTGCGAGCCATCAAAAGTTATTTTCATATCCGGGTGAAATTCCCGGGTCAAGCTCCCTTTCGGACCCTTTACGGTAACCGTGGTTCCTTCTACTTTTACTTCAACCCCTTGTGGAACCGGGATTGGTTTTCTGCCTATGCGGGACACAAAATCACCTCCTGGATTTTACTACCAAATATAGCAAATAACTTCGCCGCCTAAGCCTTCTTTGCGGGCTTTTTTATCGGTCATTATTCCTTTCGGTGTCGAAATGATAGCAATCCCGAGACCCCCTAAAACCCTGGGTAGTTCGTCTTTCTTAGCGTATACCCGAAGTCCGGGCTTGGAGATACGCTTTAGTCCTGAAATAACCCTCTCTTTATTGGGGCCGTACTTCAAAAATATCCGTAAAATCCCTTGCTTGCCGTCCTCAATGTACTCGTAATCCTTGATAAAGCCTTCCTCTTTTAAAATCTCCGCAATTGCCCTTTTTACCTTGGAGGATGGCACTTCTACCTTCTCGTGATAGACCATATTTGCGTTTCTAATCCGAGTTAAAAAATCAGCAATGGGATCGGTCATAACCATGGTATTTACCCCCTTTCTTTACCAGCTGGCTTTCTTAACGCCCGGAATCTCTCCTTGGTGGGCAAGTTTTCTAAAGCAAATCCGGCACATGCCAAAATCACGCAAGTACGCTCTCGGTCTTCCACAGATTTTACACCGGTTGTATTTTCTTACTTTAAATTTTGGCGGCCTTTGCGCTTTGGCAATCATCGATTTCTTGGCCATAAACGTCCCCCTTTCCTTATCTGCTGAAGGGCATTCCCATTAATTGTAACAATTCCCGAGCCTCTTCATCGGTTTTAGCGGTAGTAACGAAAGTAACTTCCATACCCCGAACTTTATCAATTTTATCATAGTCAATTTCCGGGAAAATAAGCTGCTCCCGTAAACCTACCGAGTAATTTCCCCGACCATCAAAGGATTTGGGCGATAAACCCCTGAAGTCCCGAACCCGGGGAAGTACTATATTGACAAATTTGTCCATGAATTCATACATCCGGTCACCGCGCAGGGTAACTTTTACGCCAATAGTAGCTCCCTGCCGTACTCTAAAACCGGCCACCGATTTCTTGGCTTTGGTAAGGACCGGTCTTTGTCCGGTGATAGCCATAAGATCGGCAACTGCAGCATCCACAGCTTTAGGATTTTGCAAGGCTTCGCCTAAGCCGATGTTTATCACTATTTTTTCAAGTTTTGGCACTTGCATTTTATTTTTATATCCAAACTTTTCCATCATTGCCGGTATTACATCGTTTTGATATTTATCCTTAAGTCTGGGCACGGTATAACCTCCTTTCGCCACGGCTTACCTGTCAAGGCTCTCGCCGCATTTTTTACAAACTCTAATCTTCTTGCCATCCGCTAAAAACTTCTTCCCGACCCGGGTGGGCTTGCCGCAGCTGGGGCAGATCACCATCACGTTACTTACGTGAATCGGGGCTTCTTTCTCAACAATACCACCCTGGGGAAGTTTGGGATTGGGACGGGTATGTCTTTTAACGATATTTACGCCCTCAACCACAACTCTATTTTCCTTGGGCAAAACCTGCACGATTTTTCCCTTTTTGTCTTTGTCTTTACCTGCAATGACTAAGACCATATCGCCCTTTTTAACCTTTAATTTTGGCATAATCCCACCTCCTTAAAGGACTTCCGGAGCCAGGGAGATGATTTTCATGAAATCCTTTTCCCTCAGTTCCCGGGCTACCGGTCCAAAAATTCGGGTACCCCGTGGGCTCTTATCGTCCTTAATAATTACTGCAGCATTTTCGTCAAATTTAATATACGTACCGTCCGGCCGGCGCACTTCTTTTTTGGTCCGAACAACTACTGCTTTAACCACCTCTCCCTTTTTCACAACGGCATCGGGTGTTGCTTCCTTAACGGAGCAAACGATTATATCACCTAAACTTGCATATCTCCGGTTGGATCCTCCTAAAACCCGGATGCACATTAATTTTTTCGCGCCGGTGTTATCGGCGGAATTCAATATGGTTTGTACTTGAATCACTTGCTGCTACCTCCTTTCAGGTAGAACCTGCTTAACCTTCAATAGTTTCAAGATTTTCCTCTTCGCCTAACACTTTGCCCCGCTCGATAATCTCCACAACTCTCCATCTCTTTTCCTTGGAGAGGGGCCGAGTCTCGGCAATTTTTACTATGTCGCCAGTCCGGCAGGCGTTATGTTCATCGTGGGCTTTAAACTTCTTTGTTCGGCGAATGGTCTTTTTATAAAGGGGGTGGCTGACCAACTCCTCAACGGCAACTACCACCGTTTTATCCATTTTATCGCTAACGACCCGTCCGATTTTTATTTTTTGGACTTTTTTCTTTTCCATCTTCTACGCCCCCTTTCTACTTCTCCACTTTTTGTCTGGCAATTTCTCTTTCCCGGATAATGGTATTAACCCGAGCTATATCCCGCCGCACCTCACGGATTCGGGATGGATTATCCAATTGACCGGTGGAAAGCTGAAACCGAAGTTTAAAAAGCTCATCTTTTAAACTCGCCAATTTTTCCACTAATTCCGCATCGGTTAATTCTCTTAATTCTTTAGCTTTCATGGGCTTCACCACCTACTTCCCGTTTCACAAATTTGGTTTTGATGGGCAGTTTATGGGAAGCAAGTCTCAGCGCTTCACGCGCAACTTCTTCCGATACCCCAGCAAGCTCAAACATAATCTTACCGGGCTTTACTACTGCCACCCAGTATTCCGGGGCACCCTTACCACTACCCATCCGGGTTTCAGCAGGTTTTCTGGTAATCGGGTGGTCCGGAAAGATGTTTATCCAGATTTTACCGCCCCGGCGGATATAACGGGAAATAGCTACCCGCGCAGCCTCAATCTGCTGGCTGGTAATCCATGCCCCTTCTACTGCCTGTAAGCCGTATTCCCCAAAATGAAGCTGGGTTCCTCCTTTGGCCTTACCCTTGAGGCTGGGGCGGTGGGGACGTCTATATTTAACCCGTTTTGGCATTAACATGGTTATTCGCCTCCTTCTGTACTAACGCTCTCCTTCTTAACCTCAGGCAATACCTCACCTTTATAAATCCACACTTTTACGCCAATTTTTCCATAGGTGGTTAACGCTTCGGCAAAACCGTAATCAATATCCGCCCTCAGGGTTGTTAAAGGTACCTTGCCCTCGCTATACCATTCGGACCGGGCGATTTCCGCGCCGGCTAAGCGACCGCTGCAAGCTACTTTAATACCCTGGGCACCCATTTTCAAAGCCCGGGACACCGCCTGTTTCATTGCCCGCTTATAGGAAATCCGCTTTTCAATTTGGGCAGCAATATTTTCTGCTACAAGCTGGGCATCAATTTCCGGAACTTTGATCTCGGCGATATTGATATTTATTTGCTTGCCGGTCATCTTTTCTAACTCTTTCCGCAATACTTCAATTTCTGTTCCGCCTTTACCAATCACCATACCTGGCCGGGCAGTATGAATAGTAACTTTCACCCGGTTGGAAGCCCGCTCAATTACAATTCGAGAAATTCCAGCTTGATAAAATTTGGTTTTAATGTATTTACGAATTTTTAAGTCCTCATGCAAAAGCTCCTGGTAATGTTTCTTATCAGCAAACCACTTGGCATCCCAGTCTTTGATAATACCTATTCTCAGTCCTTTTGGATGAACTTTCTGACCCACCTTAGCCCTCCTTCCTTTCCGCAACGACAATAGTTATATGGCTGGTCCTTACCCGCCAGAGATCCACGCGACCCTGAGCCCGCGGGTTATAACGCTTTAATGTCGGTCCCTGGTCCACATAGGCTTTGGCTACATAAAGGTTTTCTTTAGACATATCATGATTGTTTTCGGCGTTGGCAATTGCCGACCTTAAAACCTTTTCAATAAAATACGAAGCTTTTTTCGGGGTATACCGCAAAATCGCCAGCGCTTCCTCCACATCCTTGCCCCGAATTAAATCAATTACCTGCCGGGCTTTTCGCGGTGAAATCCGGATATATTTTGCCACTGCACGTGCTTCCATGAAAATCCCTCCTCTCTTGACTACTTGAGGGCAGTAGACCTTTCCGTATGGTCTCCATGTCCCCTGAAGGTACGGGTAGGAGCAAATTCCCCTAACTTATGTCCAACCATCTCTTCGGTAATATAAACCGGAACGTGCTTTCTTCCATCATATACGGCAATAGTATGGCCTACCATCTGTGGAAAAATAGTAGACCGTCTTGACCAGGTTTTAATAACCCGCTTTTCACCTTTAGCATTTAACTCCTCAATTTTTTTCAGAAGTTTTGGATCACAATATGGTCCTTTCTTGAGTGAACGACCCAAGCTGGCTACCTCCCTTCATGGTTACTTCCGTCTCTTAATAATTAACTTAGAGCTTGCTTTATTTTTCTTCCGTGTCTTAACCCCCAAGGTAGGTTTACCCCAAGGAGTAACCGGGTGACGTCCAATCGGTGAACGACCTTCACCACCGCCATGCGGGTGGTCTACCGGGTTCATAACAACACCGCGAACCGTAGGTCTAATTCCAAGCCAGCGAGCCCTTCCAGCCTTACCAATGGTAATATTTTCGTGCTCTAAATTACCCACCTGTCCGATGGTTGCCCGGCATTCCAAAAGGACTTTCCGCATTTCGCCCGAGGGAAGGCGTAAAATTGCGTACCTGCCCTCTTTACCAAGGAGCTGCGCCGCCGTTCCAGCCGCGCGCACCAACTGTCCACCTTTTCCCGGATAAAGCTCGATGTTATGAACTAAAGTACCTACCGGAATATTGGCAAGCGGCAGGGCATTACCCACTTTGATGTCCGCATCCGGACCGGACATTAAAACATCGCCCACTTTCAATCCATGGGGAGCAATTATATAACGCTTCTCGCCATCAGCGTATGCTAACAACGCAATTCGAGCAGTCCGGTTGGGATCATATTCAATCGCCACAACTTTTGCCGGAATCCCATCTTTATTTCGCTTAAAATCAATTATTCGATACATCCGTTTATGACCGCCGCCCCGGTGCCGAACCGTCAGCCGTCCCTGATTATTCCGTCCCGCATGCTTCTTTAAGGGAACTATCAAAGATTTTTCGGGCTCGGTTTTGGTAATTTCTTCAAAGGACGAAACGGTAACAAATCTCCGACCGGGGGAGGTGGGTTTGTAAGTTTTTACAGCCATCCTTTTCCCTCCTTTTATCTACTACCGGTTATACGCCTTCAAACAGTTCGATTTTATCACCGGCTCTTAACTTAACAATTGCTTTTTTGTATTCAGGGGTCCGGCCAACAAAACGACCAACCCGTTTCATTTTTCCTTTAACCCTGATGGTATTTACCTTTTCAACTTTTACTTTAAATAGCTCCTCAATTGCATTTTTAATTTCAATTTTGTTGGCATTTTTATCAACAATAAAAGTATATTTGTTTTCCTGGGCTAAATCCATAGATTTTTCGGTTATTAACGGCCTAATGATTATATCCCTTGGATTTTTCACTTAAAACACCTCCTCCACTTTTAGGACCGCATCACGGGTCATGATCAGCTTGTCGTGATTCAGGAGGCTTAATGCATTGAGGCTGGGAGCTGTCATTACGGAAACTCCCGGTATATTGCGGGCCGATTTTTCCACTATTTCATCATAACCTGCGGTGACAATTAAAGTCTTGCCGTTCACCTTGAGGTTATTTAATACTCTAATCATTTCTTTGGTTTTTGGTGCAGCAAAAGTTAAACTATCTACTACTATAAGGTTATTTTCATTTACTTTGTCGGAAAGCGCTGACTTCAACGCCGCCCGGCGTACCTTTTTGGGTACAGAATAACTGTAATCACGGGGATGTGGACCAAAGACGATACCACCCTTCCGCCAAAGGGGTGACCGAATACTACCATGCCGGGCACGGCCAGTTCCTTTTTGTCTCCAGGGCTTTCTGCCACCGCCAGATACTTCACCCCGAGTTTTTGTATCGTGAGTTCCCCTTCTTTGATTTGCCAGGTACATTAATGAAACTTCATATAAGACCGCTTTATTCACCGGAGCCCCGAAAATTTCGTCTTTTAGTTCAATTTCTCCAACCTGGGCTCCTTCCATGTTGTAAACCGGAACTTTGGGCATCTTTATCCCCCTTTCTTAACCAAAACTTCTATTTTCCTTTTACTGCTTCTTTGATGATTAAAAGGCTTCCTCTAATACCCGGAACCGAACCTTTTATAACCAGTAAATTTCTCTCTGGATCTACCTTAACAACCTCTAAGTTTTGAATAGTTACCCTCTCCATACCAAGTCGTCCGGGCAACTTCCGGCCTAAAAATACCCGAGCCGGTCCTTTTGCACCCAGTGAACCGGGCCGACGGTGGTATTTTGAACCGTGAGCCATTGGTCCCCGGTGAAAACCATGCCGTTTAATCCCACCGGCAAACCCTTTACCTTTTGATATTCCAGTAACATCAACTTTCTCGCCAACGGTAAAAATGTCTACCTTTATCTCCTGTCCTACTTCATAAGCATCGATATTTTCCACCCGAATCTCTCTTAAATACCGCATGGGCTTAACATTTGCCCGATTAAAATGCCCTTTTAACGGCTTGTTTACTTTACTTTCCTTTATTTCCCCAAAACCAAGCTGGATAGCATTATAGCCATCATTAGCTATTGTTTTCTTCTGCACTACCACGCAAGGCCCAGCCTCAATCACCGTCACCGGTATTGCCCTGCCGTCTTCGGTGAAAATTTGGGTCATTCCGACTTTTCTTCCTAAAATTCCTTTCGGCATTTGTTTCACCTCCTACAGCTTAATCTCAATATCTACTCCCGCCGGCAAATCGATCCGCATTAACGCATCGATAGTTTTTGGGGTGGGATCGATAATATCAATTAAGCGTTTATGCACCTTTAATTCAAACTGCTCTCTGGAGTCTTTATCGATATGGGGCGAACGCAGCACGGTATACAAGCTTCTTTCGGTGGGAAGCGGAATAGGTCCCGATACGCTCGCACCCGTCCTCTTGGCCGTTTCAACAATTTTCGCAGCGGACTGGTCCAAGATGGTATGCTCAAAAGCTTTTAGTTTAATTCTGATTTTTTGTTTATTCACGCATTACCCCTCCTTTTATTTCCCTTTTACATAAAACACCGGAGGAAGGGGAATAAATTCCCCCGCCTCCTGTTTTTTGCCGGGAGAGGCTTTATTACTCTTCGATCGCGGTAACAACGCCCGCGCCTACAGTTCTGCCACCTTCCCGAATAGCAAATCTCAATCCTTCTTCAATAGCAATCGGTGTGATAAGCTCAATATGAATCTTTACGTTATCCCCGGGCATTACCATCTCTACACCTTCTGGTAAATGGATTACTCCCGTTACGTCCGTCGTCCGGAAGTAAAACTGCGGCCGGTATCCATTAAAGAACGGTGTGTGCCGTCCCCCTTCTTCCTTCGTCAATACGTATACCTCAGCAAAAAACTTCCGGTGCGGCTTTATCGTACCAGGCTTCGCCAATACCTGCCCCCGCTCGATTTCCTTCCGGTCTACTCCCCGTAATAACGCTCCTATGTTGTCCCCTGCTACCGCTTCGTCTAACACCTTCCGGAACATCTCCAGTCCCGTTACTACCGTCTTCCGCGGAGCATCCATCAATCCTACTATCTCCACTTCTTCTCCTATGGTTATCCGTCCCCGCTCTACCCGGCCGGTCGCAACCGTCCCACGTCCGGTAATGGTAAATACGTCCTCTACCGGCATTAAGAACGGCTTATCTACATCCCGCTGCGGTGTCGGAATGTATTCGTCTACCTTGTCCATTAACTCCAATATCTTCCCACACCACGGACAATCTTCCTTGCCACAACCGCACTCCAATGCCTTCAACGCCGACCCTGCTACTACCGGTACTTCATCCCCGGGAAACTCGTACGTGCTTAAAAGATCCCGCACTTCCATCTCTACAAGCTCCATTAACTCCGGATCATCTACCATGTCCGCTTTGTTTAAAAATACCACAATGTAGGGAACTCCTACCTGACGGGCTAACAAAATGTGCTCCCGCGTCTGCGGCATAGGACCATC
The DNA here is from genome assembly GCF_000012865.1 of Carboxydothermus hydrogenoformans Z-2901. Lineage (GTDB taxonomy): Bacteria > Bacillota > Z-2901 > Carboxydothermales > Carboxydothermaceae > Carboxydothermus > Carboxydothermus hydrogenoformans. The sequence continues at coordinate 2,074,760 of NC_007503.1, forward strand.
AGCTGCAGACACAACCAGGATAGCTCCGTCCATCTGCGCCGCTCCCGTTATCATGTTCTTTACGTAGTCCGCGTGTCCCGGACAGTCTACGTGGGCATAGTGCCGCTTCTCGGTCTCATACTCCACATGCGCTGTATTAATGGTAATTCCTCTTTCCCTTTCTTCCGGAGCATTGTCAATCTCATCGTACCTCTTTTGCTGGGCTAATCCTCTCTTCGCCAGCACCGTAGTAATTGCTGCGGTTAAAGTGGTCTTCCCGTGGTCTACGTGACCTATCGTCCCAATGTTTACGTGGGGCTTTACCCGCTCAAATTTTGCCTTCGCCATCGTTACTCCTCCTTTTTACTTACCTTGTCTTTTTTGAATAATTTGATCTGCCAAGTTCTTTGGCACTTCCTCATAATGGGAGAAATGCATAGTATAAGTACCCCGTCCCTGGGTTTTCGAACGGAGATCGGTAGCATAACCAAACATTTCAGCTAATGGTACATAGCCTCTTACAACCTGCATGTTATTCCGGGCTTCCATACCTTCAATCCGTCCCCGGCGAGAGTTGAGGTCACCGATAACCTCACCCATGTATTCTTCCGGAACAACAACTTCAACTTTCATAATAGGTTCTAAAAGAACCGGATTTGCTTTTAAAACCGCCTGTTTAGCGGCCATGGAACCGGCAATTTTAAAGGCCATTTCTGAAGAGTCAACTTCGTGGAAGCTACCATCAAACAGCGTTACCCGAACGTCGATAACCGGATATCCTGCCAGTACTCCGGATTCTAAGGCTTCCCGTACACCAGCATCTACTGCCGGGATGTATTCCTTGGGAATCACGCCACCAACAATTTTATTGACAAACTCATAACCTTTACCGGGCTCCAGCGGTTCAATTTCAATCCAAACATGACCGTATTGACCGCGTCCACCGGTTTGCCGGATGTACTTACCTTCAGCCTTGGCAGTCCCCCGAACGGTTTCTTTGTAAGCAACCTGGGGCTTACCAACATTGGCTTCAACTTTAAACTCCCGCATGAGCCGGTCGACGATAATTTCGAGGTGTAATTCACCCATGCCAGCAATAATGGTCTGGCCGGTTTCCTGGTCGGTCCACATCTTAAAGGTGGGGTCTTCCTCAGCTAAACGCTGCAGGGCAATACTCATCTTTTCCTGGTCCTGCTTGGTCTTGGGTTCAATCGCAACGTTAATAACAGGCTCGGGGAATTCCATGGATTCTAAAACAATTGGATGCTTTTCATCGCAAATGGTATCTCCAGTGTGGGTATCTTTTAAACCAACTGCTGCAGCTATATCTCCGGAACATACTTCATCAATTTCTTCCCGGTGGTTAGCATGCATCCGTAGCAAGCGACCAATCCGCTCTTTCTTCCCTTTGGTGGAATTTAAAACGTAAGAACCGGCTTTAAGGACACCGGAATAAACCCTGAAGAAGGTGAGCTTACCCACATAGGGATCAGCCATAATCTTAAACGCCAGAGCGGCGAATGGTTCGGAATCGCTTGCCTTCCGGAAGTCTTCATCACCCGTTTCGGGGTTAATCCCGCGCACTGCCGGAATATCCACCGGAGAAGGTAAATAATAAACAATAGCGTCTAAAAGCGGCTGAACACCTTTATTTTTAAAGGAAGAACCGCAAAGTACCGGAACAACTTTTACAGCAATTGTTGCTTTTCTAAGTCCCGCTCTGATTTCTTCGGGAGTTAGTTCTTCCCCATCCAAGTATTTCAACATTAGTTCTTCATCAGCTTCCGCTGCTGCTTCCATTACTTTTTCCCGATACTCAGCTACCAAATCTAACATCTCAGCAGGAATTTCCGCTTCCGCTAATTGAGTACCGAGGTCATCGGTATAAATAATCGCTTTATTTTCAATTAAATCGATAACTCCCTGGAATGTATCTTCATTTCCAATGGGGAGCTGAATCGGTACCGGATTGGCCCCCAGGCGTTCTTTAATTTGCCTGACCACTTCAAAAAAGTTTGCTCCCATCCGGTCCATTTTGTTAACATACGCTATCCGCGGAACACCATATTTATCGGCCTGACGCCAGACAGTTTCCGATTGGGGTTCAACGCCACCAACAGCGCAAAATATCGCCACGGCGCCGTCTAAAACCCTAAGCGATCTTTCAACTTCCACGGTAAAGTCCACGTGGCCGGGCGTATCAATAATGTTAATCCGGTGATTTTTCCAAAAGCATGTAGTAGCCGCTGAGGTAATGGTAATACCCCGCTCTTGTTCCTGGACCATCCAGTCCATGGTTGCGGCACCATCATGCACTTCGCCCATTTTATGCACTTTACCGGTATAGAAGAGAATACGCTCTGTTGTAGTCGTTTTGCCGGCGTCAATATGAGCCATAATCCCGATGTTTCTCGTCCGTTCCAACGGGTATTCTCTCGGCATATCGTATTCCCTCCTTTACCATCTATAATGGGCAAACGCCTTATTGGCCTCGGCCATTTTGTGAGTATCCTCTTTTTTCTTAACGGCTCCGCCAACACCGTTAGCTGCATCCATAATTTCAGCGGCCAATTTTTCTTCCATGCTCCGGCCGTTTCTTTCCCGGGCATAGTTGACGATCCAGCGGATAGCCAAGGACTGCCGCCGTTCCGGACGAACTTCCACCGGTACCTGATAGTTGGCCCCACCAACCCGGCGCGGCCGTACTTCAAGTACGGGCATAACATTTTTCATGGCTTCTTCGAAAACTTCTAATGGATCCCTGCCGGTTTTTTCCCGGATTATATCAAAAGCCCGATAGCAGATTTTTTCCGCCAAGCTTTTTTTGCCGTCAACCATTGTCTTATTAATCAACTTGGTTACCAATTTGCTGCCATAAATTGGATCCGGCAAAACATCCCGCTTGGGCACAGGTCCTCTTCTGGGCATCTTCTTCCCCCCTTTACAAGGATTCTTTCAGTTACTTTTTACTTCTTAGCTTTAGGCCGTTTTGTTCCGTACTTGGAACGACCTTGATTGCGGTTCTGCACTCCAGCACAGTCAAGCGCTCCCCGAACGATATGATATCTCACACCAGGAAGGTCCTTAACCCGGCCACCCCGTACCAATACCACCGAGTGTTCCTGTAAGTTGTGACCGATACCGCCGATATATGCGGTAACTTCAATGCCATTAGTTAAACGTACCCGGGCTACTTTCCGTAAGGCAGAGTTCGGCTTTTTCGGGGTTGTCGTATAGACTCTGGTACAAACTCCTCTTTTTTGCGGGCATCCTTTGAGCGCCGGTGCACTGGATTTCACTGCTACTTTTTCCCTACCTTTTCTCACTAACTGATTAATCGTTGGCATTTATTACACCTCCTTCCCCGGATCAATAATTGCAGCACAGGCACAACCTACAGCAATACCGCAGCTTTTTCCCAATTCTGCCATAGTATCTACGGTTTCAACTGGAACATTTTTTTCCTTGCAGAGGGCCACCACCGGATCGGTAACCCGCTTTTCTGCATCTAAGGCAATAAAAACTTTTATCGCTTTCCCTTTTTGGAGGGCTTTTAAAGTTTGCTTGGTGCCAACCGTCCTGTTTTTGGTTTCCTTAATCTCCGAAAGCGGCACTATACTCCCTCCCGCCTGTTAACACACTTTTATATGATAGCATTTTGCAAAATCCTTGTCAATTCATCTAAATTTTCGCCGGAGGTAATATCCATTAAAATTTTGTTAATTTTTCAGGGGCCGTGAGGTCCCGGCCCCTGAAATTTTACTCTTCATTCTTGGCCTGAACCATGATATTGCGGTAACGGGCCATACCCGTACCCGCAGGTATTAACTTACCGATAATCACATTTTCCTTAAGGCCTAAAAGCGGATCAACCTTACCTTTAATAGCCGCTTCGGTAAGCACCCTGGTGGTTTCCTGGAACGATGCCGCCGATAAGAACGAGTCAGTTGCCAGCGAAGCCTTAGTTATCCCCAGCAGTACCCTCTTAGCGGTTGCCGGTTTTCCACCTTTTGCAATAACTTTAGCATTTTCATCTTCAAATTCAAAAATATCCACCAGGCTTCCCGGTAAAAGGTCGGTATCACCGGAATCCTCAATTTTTACCTTTCTTAGCATTTGCCTAATAACTACCTCAATATGCTTATCGTTAATTTCCACACCCTGCATCCGGTAAACTTTCTGCACTTCCTGGAGGAGATAAAGCTGAGCCCCCTCGATACCTTTAACTTTAATTAAGTCATGGGGGTTAATAGGCCCTTCCGTTAGTTCGTCCCCGGCATATACTTTATCTCCGGTCTGGACTTTGATGCGTGCTTGATAAGTTATAGGATATACCTTGCGTTCTCCGGTCTCCTGATTTATGACCTCAATTTCCCGGCGTCCTTTGTTATCCCGAACCTCAACCACACCATCAATTTCGGTAATAATCGCCTGGCCCTTGGGTCTCCGGGCTTCAAACAGTTCTTCGACCCGCGGTAAACCCTGGGTAATATCCTCACCGGCAACACCACCGGTATGGAAGGTCCGCATGGTAAGCTGGGTACCCGGTTCTCCGATACTTTGCGCGGCAATAATTCCTACCGCTTCGCCGATATCTACTATGCTGTTGGTAGCAAGATTTCGACCGTAACACCGGGTGCAAACCCCGTGGCGAGTGCGACAGGTTAATACGGAACGGATTTTAACCTTCTTAATATTTGCCGAAACAATTTTTTCAGCGATTTCTTCAGTAATTTCCTGGTTTTTCGCGACCAGTAATTCGCCCGTTTCCGGATGGACTACATCTTCCGCAGCCACTCTCCCCAAAATTCTATCTTCAAGTTTTTCAATAACATCAGTCCCGTCTTTCACATCGGTTACATAAATACCATCTTCGGTACCGCAATCTTCTTCCCGGACTATAACATCCTGGCAAACGTCAACCAGTCGCCGGGTAAGGTAACCGGAGTCGGCAGTTCTAAGCGCCGTATCCGCCAATCCTTTCCGTGCTCCGTGGGTGGAAATAAAGTATTCTAATACCGTTAACCCTTCCCGGAAATTAGCTTTAATCGGCAGGTCAATGATTCTTCCGGAAGGATCGGCCATCAATCCCCGCATTCCGGCTAACTGGCGAATCTGCTGAATGTTACCCCGGGCACCGGATTTGGCCATCATATAAACGTGGTTAAACTGGGAAGCTTCCAGGGTTTCCACCAGTTTTTTCGTTACCTTTTCGGTTGCCGCATTCCAGATATCTACCACCCGCTGATAACGTTCATCTTCGGTAATTAAACCCCGGCGGTACTTGACTTCAATGTCCGCCACCATCCGGTCCGCTTCTTCTAAAATTTCCTGCTTTTCTTTGGGAACGGTAATATCTACGATACCAATGGTAAGACCGGCCTTTGTTGCATAATGGAATCCAAGTTTTTTAAGACCGTCTAACAAGTAGCCGGTTTTTTCATAGCCAAGCTTTCTATAGGATTCGGTAACAATTTTTCCCAGGGCTTTTTTATCAACTAAGTGATTTATAAATCTTAACTCTTCGGGAATTACCTCATTAAATATTATCCTTCCCGGAGTGGTCTCTAACTCCACTATTTCTCCCCGTATGGGATAGCGAACTTTTATTTTGGTGTGAAGCTCGATAACCCCTTCTTCATAAGCCATTATTACTTCTTCCGGATGGGCAAATTTCTTGCCTTCACCTTTAGCCCCGGGCTTTTCTACCGTCAGGTAGTAACTGCCAATAACCATATCCTGAGTCGGTACGACTACAGGCTTTCCATCTTTAGGGTTCAAGATATTGTGGGAAGAAAGCATTAAAAGTCGAGCTTCCGCCTGGGCTTCCGCCGAAAGAGGCACGTGAACCGCCATTTGGTCGCCATCGAAGTCAGCGTTGTAAGCGGTACAAACCAGCGGGTGAATTTGTATTGCCCTACCTTCCACCAGAACCGGTTCAAAAGCCTGAATTCCCAAACGGTGCAAGGTAGGCGCCCGGTTTAAAAGCACCGGATGTTCTTTAATTACCTCTTCCAGGACATCCCAAACCTCGGGTTTGACCCGCTCCACCATGCGCTTGGCACTTTTAATGTTGTGAGCAATACCGTCGGCCACTAATTTTTTCATAACAAACGGTTTAAACAACTCTAAAGCCATTTCCTTTGGCAAACCGCACTGGTGCAACTTCAATTCCGGGCCAACCACGATAACCGAACGACCGGAATAGTCCACCCGCTTACCCAATAGGTTTTGGCGGAAACGCCCCTGCTTACCCTTTAACATATCCGACAGGGACTTTAAGGGCCGGTTTCCGGGTCCCGTTACCGGACGGCCACGCCGGCCATTATCGATAAGAGCATCCACCGCTTCCTGCAGCATGCGCTTTTCATTCCGGACAATGATGTCCGGTGCCCCTAATTCCAGAAGCCTTTTTAAGCGGTTGTTACGGTTTATTACCCGCCGGTACAGGTCATTTAAGTCCGACGTGGCAAACCGGCCACCGTCTAACTGGACCATCGGCCGCAGTTCCGGAGGAATAACCGGAATAACATCTAAAATCATCCATTCCGGCCGGTTGCCGGATTTTCTAAACGACTCGACAACTTCCAATCGGCGGAGTGCTCTGATCCGCCGCTGTCCGGTTGATTCTTTAATCTCCGCCTTGAGCTCGGCGGAAAGTTCATCTAAATCTATTTCCGCCAAAAGCTCTTTTATCGCTTCTGCTCCCATTCCCGCTTTAAAAGCATTGCCGTACTTTTCCCGGGCTTCCCGATACTCCGTTTCGGTCAGCAACTGCTTTTTAAGAAGGGGAGTTTCCCCGGGGTCAATCACGATGTACGAAACAAAGTACAAAACTTTTTCCAGGGAACGGGGAGACATATCCAGTAAAAGGCCCATCCGACTGGGAATCCCTTTAAAATACCAGATATGCGATACCGGAGCAGCAAGCTCAATATGGCCAAGCCGTTCCCGCCGCACTTTTGAACGAGTTACTTCGACCCCGCAGCGGTCACAGACGACTCCCTTATAACGAACCCGTTTATATTTACCGCAGTGACACTCCCAGTCTTTGGTAGGGCCAAATATTCTTTCGCAAAAAAGTCCATCCCGTTCCGGTTTTAGAGTCCGGTAATTTATTGTTTCCGGCTTTTTAACCTCTCCATGGGACCAGGCACGGATTTGATCCGGAGATGCAAGACCAATCTTAATACGCTCAAAGTTATTTAGAACCAGCAAGGAGCTTCTCTCCTTTCAATAATTTAATCCTCCAGGTCACCATCAAAATCATCATTAATCTCAAAATCCGCTTCTACTTCTTCCTCATAATATTCGTTTTTTACTTCGTCTCGATCCGCAATGCTTGCCGCTAAGCCGTATTCTTCGGCTTTTTCACCTATATCATCGTCTATTTCCTTAATTTCTACTTCTTCATCATTATCGGTGAGAACTTTAACGTCAAGCCCCAAGCTTTGCAGTTCCTTGATTAATACCTTGAACGATTCTGGAACACCCGGTTCAGGGATATTCTCTCCTTTAACAATTGCTTCGTAGGTTTTTACCCGACCAACCACATCGTCCGACTTAATGGTGAGAATTTCCTGCAGCGTATAAGCGGCGCCGTAGGCCTCCAAAGCCCAAACCTCCATTTCCCCGAACCGCTGCCCACCAAACTGGGCTTTTCCACCCAGCGGCTGTTGGGTAACCAGAGAATACGGACCGGTAGACCGGGCATGGATTTTGTCGTCTACCAGGTGAGCAAGTTTCAGCATATAAACATAGCCTACCGTTACGCGGCTGTCAAAAGGCTCACCGGTACGTCCATCTCTTACTTCTATCTTGCCGTCTTCCGGAAGTCCCGCTTTTCGCAGCGCCTCAAAAATGTCTTCTTCGGTAGCCCCGTTAAAAATCGGAGTTGCTACATTTATCCCAAGAGCCTTGGCAGCCCACCCCAGGTGACACTCCAGAATCTGTCCAATATTCATCCGGGAAGGAACACCCAGAGGATTTAAAACAATTTCCACGGGGGTGCCGTCGGGTAAGAAAGGCATATCTTCTTCCGGCAAAATCCTTGCCACAACACCCTTATTACCGTGGCGACCAGCCATCTTGTCCCCGACGGAAATTTTCCGTTTCTGGGCAATGTAAACACGGACCAGCATATTTACTCCCGGAGAAAGCTCGTCGCCATTTTCCCGGGAAAAAACTTTAACATCGACAACTTTTCCGGATTCTCCGTGAGGAACCCGCAGGGATGTATCCCTGACTTCCCGGGCCTTTTCCCCGAAAATAGCCCTAAGAAGTCTTTCTTCAGCAGTAAGTTCCGTTTCTCCTTTGGGAGTGACTTTACCTACCAGGATATCCCCCGGACGGACTTCAGCCCCTATCCGGATAATTCCCCGTTCATCTAAATCTTTTAAGGCATCTTCACCAACATTGGGAATATCCCGGGTAATCTCTTCAGGACCAAGCTTGGTATCCCGGGCATCACATTCGTATTCTTCAATGTGAATGGAAGTAAAAACATCTTCTTTAACCAGCTTTTCGCTTATCAAAATAGCGTCTTCATAGTTATAACCTTCCCAGGGCATGTAGGCCACCAAAACATTTTTACCTAAAGCCAGTTCACCGTGATCGGTAGACGGACCATCGGCAATAATTTGGTCCTTCTCCACCCGTTCACCTTTCCTAACAATCGGCTTTTGATTGATACACGTCCCCTGGTTGGACCGTTGAAATTTTATAAGCTTATACCGGTCTATTTGCCCCTGGTCGTTTCTTATGACGATCTCATCCGCAGTAACTCGCTCCACAACTCCAGGATTCTTGGCCAGAACCACAACCCCCGAGTCTTTAGCAGCCTTGTACTCAATACCGGTGCCAACTACCGGCGCTTCGGTCCGGATAAGCGGCACTGCCTGCCGTTGCATGTTAGCACCCATCAACGCCCGGTTGGCATCGTCATGTTCTAAGAAAGGAATTAGGGAAGTTGCCACCGAGAAAACCTGTTTGGGAGAAACATCAACAAAATCAACTTTTGAAGGCTCGACGTGCAAGATTTCGCTGCCATGCCGGGCATTGACCATTTCATCTAAAAATTTTCCTTCCGGAGAAAGCCTGACGTTAGCCTGAGCAATAATGTATTTTTCTTCTTCATCGGCAGTTAAGTAAACAATTTCATTGGTTACAACTCCCCGCTCCTTATCAACCTTGCGGTAGGGAGTTTCAATAAAACCAAATTCATTTACCCGGGCATAAGTAGTAAGATTACCGATAAGACCAATGTTAGGACCTTCCGGCGTTTCAATGGGGCACATCCGCCCGTAATGGGAGTGGTGAACGTCCCGCACTTCGAAACCAGCCCTTTCCCGGGAAAGTCCTCCCGGTCCCAGAGCCGAAAGCCGCCGTTTATGGGTTAATTCGGCCAGAGGATTGGTTTGGTCCATAAACTGGGAAAGCTGGCTGGAACCAAAGAATTCTTTAATGGCAGCTACAATAGGTCTTGTATTTATTAAAACCTGCGGGGTTAATGAATCGGCATCCTGAATGGTCATCCGCTCCCGCACAACCCGTTCCATCCGGGCTAAACCGATCCTAAATTGGTTTTGCAGTAATTCCCCTACCGACCGGAGCCGGCGATTGCCTAAATGGTCAATATCGTCTACCTTCCCCTGTCCCCGCATTAATCCTAAAAGATAGCGAATGGTATAAATTATATCTTCGTTAGTAAGTTCCCGAATAAACTCCCTTTTAACGGGAACATAGTCATTTAAATATTTATCATATTCTTTTTCACCGTCTTCCTCGAGGTAACGGTATAATACCCCGTGATTTAATTTTTTAAATAGCTTGTATCGTCCAACATTACCCAGATCGTAACGTTTTGGATCAAAAAACATTGAATCTAAAAGAGTTTTCGCACTCTCCACCGTAGGCGGTTCACCCGGGCGGAGCTTTTTATATATTTCAATTAACGCTTCTTCCCGGGAATCGGTATTGTCTCTTTCGAGGGTAGCGATAATTTTATCATCATGGTCAAATAATTCCGCAATGCGCCCTTTTGATTCGTACCCAAGCGCCTTTAAAAGCACCGTTACGGGAAGCTTACGGGTACGATCGATACGGACATATATATGGTCATTTACATCCGTTTCAAATTCTAACCAGGCCCCCCGGTTTGGGATAATTGTTGCCAGGTACATTTTTTTACCGTTAGGGTCGACCTGTTCCGAAAAGTAAACCCCCGGGGAACGAACCATTTGACTGATTACAACCCGTTCAGCACCGTTAAAAATAAAGGTACCTTTTTCCGTCATTAAGGGGAAATCCCCTAAAAATACTTCCTGCTCTTTAATTTCTCCGGTTTCCTTATTTAAAAGTCTTACCTTTACTCGAAGAGGGGCAGAATATGTAAAATCCCGTTCTTTGCACTCCTCCACAGAGTATTTGGGTTTACCAAGGTAGTAATCTAAAAACTCTAAAGATAAATTACCGGTAAAATCGGTAATCGGGGATATTTCCCGAAAAACTTCCCTTAACCCTTCATCTAAAAACCACTGGTACGATTTTTTCTGAATTTCAATGAGATAAGGAAGTTCCAGGATTTCGGGAAACTTGGCATAGCTATAACGGATTTTTTTCCCGACCTGCACCGGTATCATTAAACTATCACCCCTCAGAAAAAATTAAAAGCCAAAAAGGTAAAAAGGCAAAAAGAAGCCCTTTTGCCTTTTTACCTAAAAATATTCAAGGCAATACTTCACATTACCATATTGTATCCAAAGTCGCAAGATATTACACATCCTCCAATTTAATTATAAGATGGCATTTTTAAATGATATCACAAGTATTTGTGATTGTCAATAAACGGATTACCTCCCGGAGGTAAAAACTCATCACAACAACCGAAATTTTGTTCAGCACCAAAATTAACCATTCCGAGCGTTCGATTTTCTTGATTTAATTATACCAAACTCCGGGGGTTTTGAATTCTTTATAATAGTGGGCTAAACAGCAGCAGAAAATAAATTCTACCCTAACTATGTGCCAAACCTTGCTTCCACATAAAAACCCCCGGCTTTTTGCCGGGGGTTTTTTGGAAAAGTTACTATTTAATTTCAACAGTAGCGCCAACTTCTTCAAGCTTGGCCTTGATAGCTTCGGCATCAGCTTTGCTGACTTTTTCCTTAACAGGCTTCGGAGCACCATCCACCAAATCCTTGGATTCTTTGAGGCCAAGGCCGGTGATTTCCCGGACAACTTTAATAACGTTAACTTTTTGTGCCCCGGGGCTGACGAGAATTACATCAAATTCGGTCTTTTCTTCCTGAGCAGGTGCCGCAGCAGCAGCTCCGGCAGCAGGAGCAGCAGCAACCGCTACAGGAGCAGCAGCGCTGACACCAAACTCTTCTTCAAAAGCTTTTACAAGCTCAGCAAGTTCGAGAACAGTTAAACTTTTAACAGCCTCTAAAATTTCTTGTACTTTGGACATTTATGCCACCTCCAAAAATATTTTTTTCGTATTTATGGTTAAGCCCATAGGCTTATACCCGATAAAATTATTCCTCGCCCGCTTTCTGCTTGCGGATTGCTTCAAGGGCATAAACAAATTTTCTAAGCATACCGGCAAGAGCTCCAGCAAATCCGTAAAGGGGAGCTTGCATGCCACCAAGAAGCTTTGCCAAAAGAACGTTTCGCGGTGGAAGATCGGCAATGGCTTTGACCTGGTCCTTTTCCAAAACAATATTTTCCAGGATTCCAACTTTAATTTCTAAATTAGGATGATCTTTAGCAAAATCAAATAAAACTTTCGCAGCTGAAGCTGGATCTTCTTTGGCCACAGCCAAAGCAGTTGGCCCTTCTAAATAAGGATCCAATCCGGTAATACCCAAGTTATGGGCAGCCCGTTTAGCTAACGTATTTTTTACAACTTTAATTTCCGCACCTTTTTCCTTGAGTTTCCGCCGAAGTTCGGTCATTTCAGCCACAGTAAGCCCCCGGTAGTCAACCAGTATTGCCGCCTGGGAGCTTTTAATCATTTCCTCAATCTCCGCTACTACCTTTGCCTTTTGTTCAATAATCGGTTTCAACTAACGATCCACCTCCTCGAAAGCAATTAAGGCCGCCGTAGACACACGGCGGCCTTGGGTTTTTCTTCCTTAAGCCTTGCCTCGGTTGGCGGTTTCCCATTAAGCACTCAGGCACCAACGGTCTACGGCAAATAAATATTTATTTGCCACAATGGTCATTTTAACACATGTCAAACGATTTGACAACACTATTTAACTAGCTTTAAGTGATTTATTTTAATGCCAGGCCCCATAGTTGATGAAACTGTTACACCTTTTAAATATTGACCTTTTGCACCTGCGGGCTTGGCTTTTATTAAAGCATCCATTAAGGTGTTGAAGTTTTCCACAAGCTTTTCTACCGGGAACGACACTTTTCCAATCGGCACGTGGACAATACCAGCTTTATCTACCCGGTACTCAATCTTACCGGCTTTAATTTCGGCAATCGCTTTTGCCACTTCAAAGGTAACGGTTCCAGTTTTCGGGCTGGGCATTAACCCTTTAGGACCCAAAATTTTACCTAAACGCCCCACAGCTCCCATCATATCCGGAGTCGCCACCACTACGTCAAAATCGATCCAACCCTGAGCAATTTTTTCAATATATTCTTCGGCCCCAACATAATCAGCACCGGCAGCTTCTGCTTCCTTCGCCTTTTCCCCTTTTGCAAAAACCAATACTTTTCGGGTTTTACCGGTACCGTGAGGCAGCACTACGGCACCTCTTACCTGCTGATCGGCATGCCGGGGATCAACCCCAAGTTTTACAGCCACTTCAACGGTTTCATCAAACTTAGCAAAGGAAAGCTCCTTTACCAGACTAAAAGCTTCCGCCGGTTCATATAACTTGGTTTTATCAACTTTTTTCGCAGCTTCTAAATATTTCTTTCCATGTTTTGGCATTTTTCCTTCCCTCCTTGTGGTATTAGCGGAAAGACACTCCTCCCACTTTTTAGCAAAATTTTAATATACTAAAAAAATTAGTCTACAACTTCAATTCCCATACTCCGGGCAGTACCTTCAATCATTCTCATTGCTGCCTCAACATCGTTGGCATTTAAATCTTTAAGCTTAAGCTCAGCAATTTCCCGAATTTTAGCCCGGGTAACTTTACCCACTTTTTTCTTGTTGGGCTGGCCAGAACCCGATTCTATTCCGGCAGCTTTCTTAAGAAGGTCCGAAGCCGGCGGAGTTTTAGTTACAAAGGTAAAGGACCGGTCTTCGTAAACTGTAATTTCAACGGGGATAATCATACCAGCCTGTTGAGCAGTACGCTCATTGTATTCTTTAACAAAAGCCATTATGTTAACCCCGTGCTGACCAAGGGCAGGACCAACCGGGGGAGCAGGCGTCGCTTTACCTGCTGGAATTTGTAATTTCACTACTGCAACTACTTTCTTAGCCATCTTTTCACCTCCATTCAAAAACTATATCTTAGTTACCTGGGAAAAATCAAGTTCAATGGGAGTTTCTCTCCCAAACATAGAAACCAAAACCTTTACTTTCCCCTTATCCGGGTAAATTTCTTCAACATTTCCAACAAACCCTTCAAAAGGTCCAGCATTTACCCGAACAGGTTGCCCAATTTCCAAATCAATTTTCGTCCGGGGTTCATCAATACCCATCTGCTTCATAATTTGCCGTACTTCCTGAGCAGTCAAAGGAATGGGCTTGGACCCCCCAACAAAACCGGTTACTCCGGGAGTATGTCTAACCACATTGTAAGACTCGTCAGTTAAAATCATTTCCACTAAAACATAACCGGGGAAAATTTTGCGTTTAGAAACCTTTTTCTTTCCGTCTTTAATTTCTAACTCATCTTCCATGGGGACCAAAATGCGAAAAATGTGATTCCCCATGTTTAATGACTCAATTCTTTTTTCTAAGTTGGCTTTTACTTTGTTTTCATGTCCAGAATAGGTATGGACGACATACCAGTTTTTTTCCATTACAAGATTCCTGCCTTTACCTATTTAAGAAGTAAGTTCAGGAAAAAGCTTAAAAACGAGTCAAAAAGCCAGATGATAAGGCCTACAATAATAACGGTTAAAAAAACAACTCCCGTATAAACAATTGATTCATTTCGGGTCGGCCAGTGGACTTTTTTCACCTCGGCCCAAACACTCCGAAAATACTGCTGAGTTTTTACCCAGGCTCCCTCACCCGCTTTAGAAGCTTTCCGGGTCTCTTTCCCAGCTTCGGTTTTAGAAATTTCCTTACCCGCAGCTCCCATAAAAATTCCCCATCCTTTTATTTTGTTTCTTTATGCACCGTATGAGCATTACAGTAAGGGCAATACTTCTTTAATTCAAGTCTCCCCGGATCGTTCTTTTTATTTTTGGTTGTAGTATAGTTACGGTGCTTGCATTGGGTACATTCTAAAGTTATTGTTACGCGCATTTCAACCATCCTCCTAAAAATAAAAAAATCATAGGCAGTTTACAATTTTACCTAATATAATCTATCACAATACCCCAGCCCTGTCAATACAATGAAAATTTTAACCTAAACAAAAAAGGGAGGGAAACCCTCCCTTTAAACTTACTCTTCGATCGCGGTAACAACGCCCGCGCCTACAGTTCTGCCACCTTCCCGAATAGCAAATCTCAATCCTTCTTCAATAGCAATCGGTGTGATAAGCTCAATATGAATCTTTACGTTATCCCCGGGCATTACCATCTCTACACCTTCTGGTAAATGGATTACTCCCGTTACGTCCGTCGTCCGGAAGTAAAACTGCGGCCGGTATCCATTAAAGAACGGTGTGTGCCGTCCCCCTTCTTCCTTCGTCAATACGTATACCTCCGCAAAAAACTTCCGGTGCGGCTTTATCGTACCAGGCTTCGCCAATACCTGCCCCCGCTCGATTTCCTTCCGGTCTACTCCCCGTAATAACGCTCCTATGTTGTCCCCTGCTACCGCTTCGTCTAATACCTTCCGGAACATCTCCAGTCCCGTTACTACCGTCTTCCGCGGAGCATCCATCAATCCTACTATCTCCACTTCTTCTCCTATGGTTATCCGTCCCCGCTCTACCCGGCCGGTCGCAACCGTCCCACGTCCGGTAATGGTAAATACGTCCTCTACCGGCATTAAGAACGGCTTATCTACATCCCGCTGCGGTGTCGGAATGTATTCGTCTACCTTGTCCATTAACTCCAATATCTTCCCACACCACGGACAATCTTCTTTCCCGCAACCGCACTCCAATGCCTTCAATGCCGACCCCGCTACTACCGGTACTTCATCCCCCGGAAACTCGTACGTGCTTAAAAGATCCCGCACTTCCATCTCTACAAGCTCCATTAACTCCGGATCATCTACCATGTCCGCTTTGTTTAAAAATACTACAATATAGGGAACTCCTACCTGACGGGCTAACAAAATGTGCTCCCGCGTCTGCGGCATCGGACCATCGGCTGCAGACACAACCAGGATAGCTCCGTCCATCTGCGCCGCTCCAGTTATCATGTTCTTTACGTAGTCAGCGTGTCCCGGACAGTCTACGTGGGCATAGTGCCGCTTCTCGGTCTCATACTCCACATGCGCTGTATTAATGGTAATTCCTCTTTCCCTTTCTTCCGGAGCATTGTCAATCTCATCGTACCTCTTTTGCTGGGCTAATCCCTTCTTCGCCAGCACCGTAGTAATTGCTGCGGTCAAGGTGGTCTTCCCGTGGTCTACGTGACCTATCGTCCCAATGTTTACGTGCGGTTTTACCCGCTCAAATTTCGCCTTCGCCATCGTTACTCCTCCTTTTTACGTAGTTTTAAATATACACGTATACAAGTCGCTAATATGTAAATAGTTATGCCAAGATATCTATTCTACATCTTTACCATTTTTCCTGCTGCTTAAAACCATAAAGTCAATAATTTTCACCCAATCTACAAAAATTGCTAAAAAACAAAAACCGGTCAACGACCGGCCGGTTTCCAAAAAAAATTTGGTGGCGGCGCAGGGACTCGAACCCCGGACACTGCGGGTATGAACCGCATGCTCTAGCCAGCTGAGCTACGCCGCCATAAATAAAAATGGAGCCACTAACCGGGATTGAACCGGTGACCTCGTCCTTACCAAGGACGCGCTCTACCGACTGAGCTATAGTGGCCTGGTTGCGGGGGGAGGATTTGAACCTCCGACCTTCGGGTTATGAGCCCGACGAGCTACCAGCTGCTCCACCCCGCGTCGCAAAACCTATTATATCACAACTAAGTGAAAATGCAAGATGCATTTTATTGGAATTTGATGGAGCTGGCGACAGGACTTGAACCTGCAACCCTCTGATTACAAGTCAGATGCTCTACCAATTGAGCTACGCCAGCACCCGCAAGTGATATTTTAGCAAAGATGTTTTTTAACTGTCAAGAGGATAATCTTAGCACGTTAATAAAGCGAAACTCCCCGGAAATCCCGGGGATGGTTTTTTCTATTCAGCCTCTCTGCACTCCAAATATTTCTCAAGCTTTCTTTTTACCCGCTGTAATGCATTATCAATGGATTTTACATGCCGATTTAACTCGCAAGCTATTTCCTGGTATGACTTTCCTTCCAGGTAATAAATTAAAACCTTCCACTCCAAAGAACTTAATATTTCGTTCATCTTTCCTTCAATATCCGCAAACTCTTCCCGACTAATAATCAATTCCTCCGGATCAGCTACCTTTACTCCCGAAAGTACATCCATTAAAGTTCGATCCGAGTCTTCATCGTAGATTGGTTTATTTAATGAAACATACGAATTTAAGGGAATATGCTTTTGCCGGGTGGCAGTTTTAATTGCAGTAATAATTTGTCGGGTAACGCAAAGCTCGGCAAAGGCTCGGAAGGAAGAAAGCTTGTCCGGCCTAAAGTCACGAACAGCCTTATATAAACCTATCATACCTTCTTGAATAATATCTTCTCGGTCCGCTCCAATTAAAAAATAGGCACGAGCTTTGGACCGAACAAAATTTTTATACTTGTTAATGATATATTCGAGGGCTTGCTCATCTCCTGCTCGAGCCCACTCCACAATCTCTTCATCGCTCATGTAATCATAACAGTACTCCATTTTTTTCTCGGCACTTATACTCAAGCCCATCGCCCCCGCCCTATATCTTTGCCCACCAATAATTATAAACTTTTCTTAAAGATTAAGTCAAGGAAGAGTATTCCGAATTTTTATTAGAAAATTCAACATTTTCTTACATTTTCCCTTTTCGTAGTTTTTCAAGTTTTGTTTTGACCTGCTGGTCAATTCGATCCTCCAACCGCTGCGGCAAAACTTTGTTAAGCAATTCTTTAGCTTTTTTCTCTTCAATTTTGAGGTCATTTAAAAGTTCCCTCAAAGATATCCTTAATGCTCCATAGCCGAAAATTAATTTTTGCTGTAATTCATCCTGGGTCACTACGTAAACCCGATTCCCAGGAAGCAGTTCCTGGACTTTTTTTTCAATAAAATGATCTGCCGTCTCACCACTTTCGGTAAAGACTACCGTTATTCCCGCCTCAAAAAATTCCCTGCGGCTTTCCTTTTGCTGGTGAGCATCATAAACTATAATTACTTCCCGCCCCGTTAAAGCCCGGTAGTTTATTAACCTCTCTTTTAAAACTTCCCTGGCATGTTCTAGGGAAGTTTCATCTTTTAACTTATTTAATTCCGGCCAATTAAATAAAAGATTGTAACCATCAATTAAAACATATTCAGCCATAATTATCCCCTTCTCTGCCTCACCACTTCGGCCATTAAAAGAGCTGCGGCTACCGAAGCATTTAAAGAATTAATCGTTCCCACCATTGGTATGCTTACGGTAAAATCACACTCTCTTAATATATGCGAAGTTAACCCCACATTTTCTCCACCAATCACCAAGGCTAAAGGGAGCTTAAAATCAGTATCCCACAGAGAAGCCTTACTTTTTGCATCTGCCCCCACCACCCAGGCTCCCTTTTCTTTTAAATAACGTAAAGTTTCGGCAACATTGGTACAACGGGCAACGGGAACTTTCAAATACGCTCCTGCAGAAGCTTTAGCCACAGCTCCGGTTACCTGCACCGCCCGGCGTTTTGGTATTATTACTCCGTGCACCCCAAAAGCTTCAGCCGAACGTAAAATTGCCCCTAAATTCTGGGGGTCTTCCAAATGATTTAAAACCAAAATAAAAAGTGGTTCTGCTTTGCGTTCAGCAATTGCCAAAATATCATCGATTTCCACATATTTAACTGGAGAAATATCCGCTTCCACACCCTGGGATTTGGCATGAAGTTTTTCCCTGGGAACTTCCACTACCGGTACTTTATTTTCCCGGGCCAAAAGCAGCAACTCCCTGATATTTTTGTCTTTTGTCTCCCGGGATAAATACAGTTTATTAACGATTCCTTTCATTAGGGCTTCTCTAACCGGGTTTACACCGTAAATCCGCTCCAACTATTAACTACCTCCCTCATCTTGCAAATTCAGCCTGCCGCAGGACATAGGTCCTTCAAAACATACTCCGCGGGTTTCACAAAGCGGCCCAGCTTTTTCAAATAAAATCGGAGCTACCTTCCGCACCTCTTCTAACATTTTCCGGGCCAAAGTTCTTATTTCATGTTGGGCCCGGCTACAAAGCCGAACCTCAAAAAAATGCAGAAGTTCCCTGGCATTCATGGTAACAACGATTTTCGTCTCCGCCGCATTGGGAAGAAGGTAACGGGCATCTTCCGCGGGAATTCCCATCTCTATTAATTTAAGATACCCTTCCTTTATCGCTCTTAAAACCTGCTGATAAATTTCTAAGGCTTGGCTACTGTTGGCAATGGTAGGGGGGATTAAAAAATTAAAGTTTTGTTCCACCACATAACGCTGACTCTGCTGACTGAAACTAGCAATCCGGTGGCGAACTAACTGGTGGGTTAAAGCGCGACTTACCCCTTCAATGCCAAAGGTGAAACTTACGTGTTCGAAAGGCGAAAGGTGATTTAAATCCCAAAGTTTTTTTATAAAATTTTTTTGCCTCTCCTCATCCATTTTTTCTAAAATTTCCTCTACCCCTACCGGAGAATAACAAAGCCGGGCGGCCGCTGCCACCGTCCGCTCCGGCTCTTGGGTATAAGTAAGTAAGCTCACCTTCATCTGGCTTCCCCCTGATTTTCAAGTAACTTTACTATCAATCCAAAAAGTTCTTTAATTCGAACAATATTCCCTTTTAAGTACAAAAAACCAAAGACCGCTTCTAAACCGGTACTCCGACGATAAACCACCACTTCTACATTACGCGGATAATTTCCCTTGGCATTTCGTCCCCGCCGGAATATTTCCCTTTCTTCGGAAGTTAGATACTCCTCAATTAGTTCTCCAGCTAAAGCTTGCTGCCGGGCATTTACCAGAGAAACTGATTTTTTGTGAACTTCCCCCATTTTTCCGCCATATCGTTCCAAAACGTATTCCCGGGTTAATAGTTCATAAACCGCATCGCCAAGATACGCTAAAGCCAGAGGAGAATATTCTTTAGCTTCCATCTACTAAACCCTCTTCCAGCGCACGCCCTTAGGAGTATCTTCTAAAATGATTCCCTGTTTTTTTAGTTCATCCCTGATGAAATCGGCCAGGTCATACTTTTTTTCTTTTTTAAGTCTGGCCCGAACTTCAATTAATAGCTCCACAAACGGCGTTATATCTTCTCCGGCTATCTTTTCCAAAACACCAAATTCGATACCAAAAACCTGGGTATAAACGTTTAATGCTTCTTCAAATAGTTTTTTATCTCCGGCGGTTAGATTCCCGCTTGCTATTTGCGTATTTCCAAACCTTACCAGCTCAAACAGTGATGCCATAGCCTGGGCGGTATTAAAGTCGTCTTCCATAGCTTCATTAAAATCGCGCAAAAAATTTGTAATTTTTTCCTGAATTTCTATCCTGGCCTCTCCGGGCAAAGGATTAACTTCTTTTAAATTTTGCACAAAGTTATCAACTCGCTCCAAAGCCGCTTTAGCTTCATTAAGTTTTTTATCATCAAAATCCAAAGGGCTTCGATAATGAGTCGAGAGGAGGAAAAAACGCACCACCCTTCCCGGAAACTTCTCCAGGATTTCCCTCACCAAAAAGAAATTACCCAGGGATTTACTCATTTTTTCCTGATTTACGGTTATAAAACCGTTATGCATCCAGTAACGAGCAAAAGGCTTTCCGGTAAAAGCTTCGCTTTGCGCAACTTCGTTTTCATGGTGGGGAAATACCAAATCAGCTCCCCCGCCGTGGATATCAAAATTTTCTCCCAAATATTTTAAAGACATCGCAGAACATTCGATATGCCATCCCGGTCTTCCTGGACCCCAGGGGCTTTCCCAATACGGTTCCCCCGGTTTTGCTTTTTTCCAGAGGGCAAAATCCAGAGGATTTTTCTTTTTCTCATCTACTTCCACCCGGGCTCCGGCCTTTAATTCTTCTAAATCCCGACCAGATAGTTTGCCGTAATCGGAAAAACTATCCACCGCAAAATAAACATTTCCCTCTACTTCATAAGCATATCCTTTTTCAATTAAGCCTTTTACCATTTCAATTATTTCCGGTATATGCTCGGTAACTTTGGGATGAACCGTTGCCCTTTTTACTCCAAGGCGATCAGCATCTTTAAAATACTCAATAATGTATTTTTGCCCAAGTTCAATAGGGGAAATTCCTTCCTCTAAAGCCCGGTTAATAATTTTATCATCAATATCCGTAAAATTCTGGACATAAATTACTTCAAAGCCTTTATACTCAAAGTACCGCCTTACGGTATCAAAAAAAACTATGGGGCGGGCATTCCCTATATGAATGTAGTTATAGGTGGTCGGACCGCAAACGTACATATATACCTTCCCCGGTTCCCGGGGAATAAATTCTTCTTTGGTTTTGGTGAGAGTATTATAAATTTTCACGTTTTCTTTCCTCCTCAAGCTCGGCAATTCTCTTTTCCAACCTTTCTATCTTCCGGTGCATACACATCAACATCTCAGCAATCGGGTCCGGTAACAGATCGTGGCGAAGGTCGATTTCCTCATCAACCCGTTTGCCGTCCCTAATCACCACTTTACCCGGAACACCCACCACTGTAGAGTTGGGAGGAACTTCTTTTAACACTACTGAACCAGCTCCAATTTTAGAGTTGTCACCTACTTTGAAGGAGCCTAAAATTTTTGCTCCGGCACTGATCACCACATTATTTCCAATAGTTGGATGGCGCTTACCCTTTTCCTTACCAGTTCCGCCCAGGGTAACACCTTGATAAATGGTTACATTATCACCAATCTCAGCCGTTTCACCAATTACTACACCCATCCCATGATCAATAAACAATCCTTCGCCAATTTTAGCCCCCGGATGAATTTCTATTCCGGTTAAAAATCTTGAAATTTGGGAAATAAATCTGGCTAAAACAAACCAGCGCTTTTTATAAAAAAAGTGGGCTATACGGTGAAACTGAATGGCATGAAAACCAGGATAACACAACAAAACTTCCCAAACGCTTTTAACCGCTGGGTCCCTTTCAAAAACCACCTGAATATCTCTTTTTAGTCGGCGATACCACCCAAACATAACCATCACCTTTTTTAATTAAATAAATTCATAATACGCCGCTCTGCTTCCGCTGGCCCAAGAATGGCTATAACTTGATATAACTCCGGTCCGTGAGTTTTACCGGTTAAAGCCGCCCGCAGGGGCATGTAAACTTTTTTACCGCCAACCCCAAGCTCTTTTGGAAGTTTCTTTAAAAATCCTTTTATTTCTTCTTCCTCCGAACCGGGTATTTCCCTTAATTTATCAGCAACTTTCCTTAAGATATTGCGTGCTTCTTCATCAGCCAATAAAGTTTTGGCTTCCTCCTCAAAGGCAAGTTCCTTTTGGTAAAAAATTGCAGCATGTTCGGGAAGTTCCGACAAAGTTACAACATATTCCCGGGTTGCTTCTACTACTTTGGTTAGCTTACGCATTTCCTCTTCCGTGGGGTTTTGTGAGACATAACCACAGCTTTGGAAAAAGGGAAGACTTAATTCCACAATCCGGGAAAGCTCCGAATTGCGAATGTAATAACCGTTTATCCAGTTTAACTTATCCAGGTCAAAAATAGCTGGATTTTTAGCTACCCTATCTAAAGAAAAGCGTTCAATTAACTGTTCCATCGTAAAAATCTCTTCTTCCGTCCCCGGCGACCACCCTAATAAAGCTAAAAAGTTTACCAGAGCTTCCGGCAAATAACCCTTTTCCCGGTAGTTTTCCACCGAAGTAGCCCCGTGTCGCTTGGACATTTTCGTCCGGTCTTTCCCAAGAATAAGCGAAATATGGGCAAATTCCGGAATCTTAAAGCCTAAAGCTTCATAAATGAGTATCTGTCGGGGAGTATTGGAAAGATGCTCTTCGCCCCGCAAAACATGGGTAATCCCCATGGTCACATCATCAATTACCACAGCAAAATTATAAGTTGGTATACCGTCCGATTTTACAATAATAAAGTCACCAATACCATCGGTTTCAAAACTTACGACACCACGAACAAGGTCGTTTATAACTATTGTTCTTCCAGCAGGCACTTTAAAGCGCACCGTTGGTTTTCGCCCTTCAGCTAAATATTTCTCTTTTTGTTCAGGGGTTAAGTTTCGACATTTTCCGAGATAACGGGGCATTTCCCCTTTTGCCAAAAGGTTCTTTCGTTCTTCTTCCAATTCTTCTTCGGTACAAAAACAGTAGTAAGCGAAACCTTCTTCAATAAGCTTCTGGGCATACTTTTGATAGAGATCAAGCCTTTCGGTCTGGCGGTAAGGGCCATTTTCACCCCCCACCTCAATTCCTTCATCCCAGGTAATCCCAAGCCATTTGAGACTTTCCAAAATATTTTTTTCAGACTCCCTACTGGAGCGTTCTAAGTCTGTATCTTCAATCCGTACGATAAAAACCCCGTTATTTTTCCGTGCAAAGAGGTAGTTAAAAAGTGCGGACCTTGCTCCCCCAATGTGTAGAGGTCCGGTAGGACTTGGTGCAAACCGTACTCTAACCATTTTCCAAAACCTCCTTGACTGTAATTACCGCATAAGCAGCAATTCCTTCTTCCCGACCGGCAAACCCCAAGCCTTCGGTAGTAGTAGCTTTAACGCTAATGTTTTCTATTGCGGTATTTAACAATACCGCTAAATTTTCCCGCATTTTTTGGATAAACGGTAAAAGTTTTGGCTTTTGGGCTACGATTACCGCATCAAGATTGTTCAGGCAGTAACCCCGTTCTCTAACCCTGCGATATACTTCCTGTAAAAGTAAACCGCTATCAATACCCCGGTAACGTTCATCGTTATCGGGAAAAAGCTGACCAATATCACCTAACGCCAGTGACCCTAAAAAGGCATCGGCAATGGCGTGATATAAAACATCCGCATCGGAGTGACCCAAAAGGCCTTTGGTAAAAGGGATCTCCACGCCCCCAATAATCAGTTTTCGTCCTTCCACCAAAGGATGTACGTCATAACCAAAACCTATTCTAATCATCATAATAACTCCTTTGCAAAATAGCGGGTAAATAAAAACTCAGCAAATTCCAGGTCTTCCGGCCAGGTAATTTTTAAATTTTTATAATCCCCGGGAATAACCGCTACCGTTTCACCGCAAAGTTCCACCAAAATACTATCATCCACTGCATCTAAATGTTGCTTTTCCCCTAAGGCATGCCCTTTTAGCAAGGCCTCTCGCCGAAAAATCTGGGGAGTTTGAACCGCATAAAGTCGGCTCCGGTCTAAAGTGGAGATAACGACATTATCCTTTACTTCTTTAACTGTATCCCTAAGGGGTACAGCCAAAATTGCCCCTCCATAACCTTCGGATAGTTTTTTAACCCCTTCGCTCAAAGCCCCTTTTGGAAAAAAAGGCCGTACTCCATCGTGCACGGCAATAATAGAAAAATTTCCCGTTAATGCCCTAATTCCCCGCAATACCGACTCCCTACGGGTAGTTCCTCCTGCCGTTAATTTTATTCCTGCTAAATTATACCGAGAAAGCAAATCCCCTGCAACTTCTATGTAGTTTTCCGGTACCGTTAAAACCACCTGTCCTACAATAGGTAAGTTAACCATTCTCTTTAAAGTAATAATTATAACCGGTATCCCGGAAAGTTCAAGAAACTGTTTGGGCTTTTCGCCGCCAAAACGGCGCCCTGCTCCCCCGGCGGTAACAATTACTCCTATTTTCTCCACCTGGCAAGCCTCCTACTGCTTTTCCTTGGGTTTGCCAAAGATAAGTCTTCCCGCGGCAGTTTGTAAAACGGAAGTAACCACTATATTTATTTGTTGCCCTATGTACTTTTTTCCTCCTTCCACCACAATCATCGTTCCGTCATCCAAATATCCTACTCCTTGTCCCTGTTCCTTCCCTTCTTTAATCACCATTACTTCCATTTCTTCTCCGGGAATTACTACCGGTTTTATGGCATTGGCCAGTTCATTAATGTTTAAAACTTTTACTCCCTGTAACTCGGCAACTTTATTTAAATTATAATCGTGAGTCAAAATTTTGGCTTTTAATTTTTGCGCAAGCTTTACTAATCTAACATCCACTTCCTCACCATTGTTTTCCGGAATATCAACAATTTCTACAGGAAAAGAGTTTTTCAACTGATTTAAAATATCCAGTCCTCTTCGGCCCCGAGTACGTTTTAAATTATCCGAAGAATCAGCGATATGGCGCAGTTCATCTATCACAAAAGAAGGTACTATTAAGCTTCCTTCAATAAAACCGCTGCGGCATAAATCTAAAATTCTGCCATCGATAATAACACTGGTATCAAGAATTTTGGCATTTTGGTTATTTACCCCCAGATCATCCCCCGATTTTTTAATTTTGGGAAGAAAGTTCAAAAGGCCAAAGAGCTCTTCCCTTTTTTTAACCGACACCCTTAAACCCAAGTAGCATAAAACAACGGTTAACATAATCCAGATAGTATTGGTAATCCACGGAATTAAAGGAATAGATAAAATTACATTTCTTAAAAGGTTGGCAATAATTAAGCCAACAATAAGTCCAAAAGTACCGCTAACAATATCCGCAACCGGCATTTTGGTAATTTTTACCTCAAGCCACTCGGTCAAAGCCAGTCCTTTATGCCAAACAAAAGGAGCAGTTAAGGCTCCAATTATAAGGCCAAAAATGCCTAAAACCGTCCAGCTAAGATACATGCCATAGGGCGGTATTGCTAAGATGTCAGCTAAAGGTATAACTTCAAGGTAATACCCGATGGTTGCGAAGATTCCGCCAATTACTATGGAGAAAAAAATTCGAAAAATTTTTTCCGCCAAACTTTCCCCTCCTATAAAAGAATTTTTAAGTGATAGTGATAGCTTCTTCAATCATCGCTAAAACCTTTTCCTCGTCTTCCTCTAACACTAGAATAAGCTCACTTACTAAAATTTGTCGAGCACTTTCTAAAAGCTTTTTTTCTCCCGTTGACAAGCCCTTAACTTTTTCCCTTCGACGTAAGTCTCGCACTACATCGGCAATGGCTAAAATATCGTTGCTTTTAATCTTATCCACATGATTTTTATATCTTTTATTCCAGTTAGAATGAATTTTTTCCTCCCCCTCTTTCAATACCGCAAAAACCTTTTCCACCATATCTTTTCCAATGACCGGTCTAAGCCCTACCCTTTCCACTTTTTCCACCGGAAGCCATAGAATCATGTTTGTCGCCCAAAAAGAGAGCACATAGTATTTCATTACCCGATCAGCGGCTAATCGTTCTTCAATTTCCCGAATTATACCGGCTCCATGCATAGGATAAACAACCTTAGCTCCCACTTTAAACATCTAATCCCCCCAAATTGTAATTATTTTCAGTATAACAAATTTTCCCTAACCTGTCAAAGAAAATAAATTATTTTATCACAACCCTTTTAAAAATGTCAACAAGGCCGAATCATTTGACAAGGAGGCAGGGCAAAATTATAATTTATGGTAGTAAAGGGAGGGGACCCGATGAAAGATTTATTAATTGACCATTTCCAGGAAACGGTGAACGAATTGTTAATACGACATAAAAGCATTTTGGATGTTTTATCAAAATTAAACGAAGCCTCCGCACGCGTTCACCGGGCTACTGTCAAAGCGGTAACCCAATGCGGTTGCTTAAAAATAGACGCCAAAAAACCTATTATTCCGGAAGATGCCACCATCCTGCAGCTTAAAGAAATTTTTGACACCCACTTAAAAGGAGAACTCTGTCCAAACTGCAAAGACACCATTGAAAAAGAAATGGGGAGGCTTTTATTTTACCTGACGGCTCTTTGCAATCATTTAGACATAAATCTCTATGATGTGTTTATAAAAGAACAAAAAGCCCTGGATACCTTGAATATCTTTAACTTTACGTAAAAAACCGTAGCTTTACGCTACGGTTTTATAGTGTATAGTTTGTTTGTTCTCTTAATTTTTTAAGCCCCTCTTTAATCGAACGCGCCCTTACCTCGCCAATCCCTTCCACATCATCCAGCTCTTCAATGGAAGCACTCATAATATTTTTTAAATTTCCAAAAGTTTGCACAAGGTTTTCAATCACCGCTACCGGCAGTCTAGGAATTTTATCCAAAATCCGGTATCCCCGGGGAGAAACCGGTTGGTCTAAAATACTTGCACTTCCCGGATAACCTAAAGCCCGAACAATTAGCGAATAATCCAAAAGATCTTCCGAAGACCAGGTTCTAATTAAGCTCAAAATTCCTTCGGGAGTCTTTTCCGGTCCTAAAAGGGAATAATCCTGAATTATTAAAAGTCCTTCATCTTCCACGTTAGCAATAAGTTCCTCTAACTGCATGCTTATTAGTCTTCCTTCACTTCCTAACTCCCATATATACCTTTCAATCTCCCGCTCGATTCTTAAGACCATCTCCACTCGTTGCAGCGCTTTGGCCACATCCAGTAAGGTCACCATATCATCAAACTCAAGATTAGTTAAACGCATTAAAGTTTTATCAAGGACCGCCCGGTATTTCTCCAGGGTAGCTATGGCTTGATTGGCTTTATTTAAAATAACACTGACCTCCGATAGCGAGTATTTAAAGTTCCCCTGATATAAAGTAATTACCGAACGGCGCTGGGAAATAGCAATCACCAAGGCATTAGTTTGTTTTGCCACCCTTTCGGCGGTACGATGGCGAATCCCCGTTTCCGACGAGGGTATCGCCGGATCGGGAACTAACTGCGCGTTAGCATATAAAATTTTTTTCCCATCCTCACTTAAAATAATTGCTCCATCCATTTTGGCCAGTTCATACAAATACGCCGGGCTATAATCGGTATTTATGGCAAATCCGCCTTCCACTACCTCCATAATTTTGGCGGTATCCCCAATCACAATTAAGCCCCCGGTTTTTGCTCTAAGAATCTGTTCCAAACCTTCTCTTAAAGGAGTTCCCGGTGCTACACTTTTTAAAGCTAAAACAATCCGCTCGTCCTTCATAAAATCCTCCTATATACTAAAAAGCTTAAAGATTGCTTCTTTAAGATTAGCAAAAGTGGTAATTTCCATCTCGGTTTTAAAGTTTATGCTTTGTTTTGGCAAAAATGCTTTTTTAAAACCAAGCCTTTCAGCTTCCCTTAAACGTTTATCAACGCCAAGTACCGGCCTGATTTCCCCGGTCAAGCCAATTTCACCCAAAAACACTCCATCATTGGGTAGCGGTTCTTCCCGAAAACTTGAAACCACCGCCAGTAGAACTCCCAGGTCCGCTGCCGGTTCCGATATTTTCAGGCCACCTACTACATTTAGGTAAGCATCGTGTACCGACATGCGAAAACCTAATTTCTTTTCCAAAACCGCCAGCAACAACACAAACCGATTGTAGTCAAATCCGGTAGCAACCCGTCGCGGAGTGCCAAAACCGGTAGGAGCCACCAGCGCCTGTACTTCCACCAAAAAGGGCCGCGAACCTTCCAAGCTAACCACCACAGCCGAACCGATACAATCATGCTGGCGATCCAAACTTATAAAAAACTCCGAAGGATTGGAAACTTCCTTTAAACCTTCACCCACCATTTCAAAAATTCCCAGTTCGTTAGTGGAACCAAAGCGGTTTTTTACCGACCGGAGAAGGCGAAAAGTATTGTGTCTCTCCCCCTCTAAATACAACACCACATCAACCATATGCTCCATAACCCGCGGACCGGCTAAATAGCCATCCTTGGTTACATGCCCAATCAAAAATATAGTTTTATTTTTTTCCTTTGATAAGCGCATAAAACGCCCTGCACTTTCCCTCACCTGAGTAACCGTACCCGGCGCTGAACCAAGCTCAGGTAAGTACATGGTTTGAATCGAGTCAACAATGATTAGCTCATAACCCCCTTTTACGGCCACTTCTTCAATTTCGGCTACATTGGTATGGGGCAAAAGATCTATTTCTCCACTGATGTTAAGACGCTCGGCCCTTAATTTAATTTGTGCCGGCGATTCCTCGCCGGAAACGTATAAAACCTTTTGTTTTTGGCCAACTTTACCTGCTAACTGCAGTAAAAGGGTTGATTTCCCTATTCCCGGATCTCCCCCTAAGAGGATTAACGAGCCAGCAACGATACCTCCACCTAAAACCCTATCCAGTTCCCCAAAGCCAGTGGAAAACCTATCCGTTTCTCCGGTTAAGATTTTTGAAATCCCTACCGGTTCTACTTCTCCAAAAACCGCCTTCCCTTTGGCCAAAACCTTTTCTTCCACAAAGGTATTCCAGCTCTCACAGGCCGGACAACGACCCAACCACTTATATGTTTCATAACCGCAATTTTGACAAAAGTAGATTTTTTTCACCATTTAAACTATTCCGCTCCCATTAATTGTCATTACTTTCATTATATCATTGTTTTTCTACCATGAAAAGGAAAATCCTCCCGCTCGGGGAGGATTTCCTAAGAAATTAAATTTTTGCTACCTTGATTTGCCCATCTTCCGCATACAGTTTTACCGTATCTCCTTTTTTGATGTTTCCCAAAAGAAGCTCTTCCGACAACTTATCTTCTACTATCTTTTGAATAGCCCGCCGCAGCGGTCGAGCACCAAAAGCTTCATCATAACCTTCTTTAAGTATTACTTCAATTAAGGAGTCGTCAAATTCTACCTTCATCTCCTGTTCTTCCAAACGTTTGCCTACTTCTTTTAGCATCAACCGGACTATTTGCTTTAAGTGTTCTTCTGTTAACGAATGGAAGACAATAATCTCATCAATCCGGTTTAAAAATTCCGGCCGGAAAGTACGCTTGAGTTCCGCCATTAACTTCTCCTTGATATCCTCTTCTTTTTTCTCGTCGGCTACATTTTTAAAGCCTAAACGGGCTTCTTTCTTTATTAGATGTGCTCCGATGTTGGAGGTCATGATTATTACGGTATTTTTAAAGTCTACCGTACGCCCTTTAGAGTCGGTAAGTCGCCCATCTTCTAATACCTGCAACAAGATGTTAAAGACCTCGGGGTGAGCTTTCTCAATTTCGTCAAGTAAGATCACCGAATAAGGCTTCCGCCTTACCGCTTCGGTGAGCTGCCCTCCTTCTTCATAACCAACATAGCCCGGCGGTGCACCGATTAGGCGAGCTACCGTGTGTTTTTCCATATACTCTGACATATCTATCCGAATTAACGCATCTTCATCTCCAAATAAAGCTTCGGCTAATGCCCGTGCCAGCTCAGTTTTCCCAACACCCGTCGGACCTAAGAAAATAAACGATCCGATGGGTCGCTTGGGATCTTTAAGACCCGCCCGTGCTCTTCTCACTGCCCGGGCTACAGC
The DNA here is from genome assembly GCF_000012865.1 of Carboxydothermus hydrogenoformans Z-2901. GTDB lineage: Bacteria > Bacillota > Z-2901 > Carboxydothermales > Carboxydothermaceae > Carboxydothermus > Carboxydothermus hydrogenoformans. Next base: position 2,104,536 of record NC_007503.1, read on the forward strand.
TTTTACTGCTTCATCCTGGCCTATTACCCGCTGGTGCAAAATTTCCTCAAGCTTAAGTAATCGTTCCGATTCTTCTTCGGCAAGTTTTTTGACCGGAATACCGGTCCACTGCGAAACAATCTGGGCAATATCGTCTTCGGTAACCGATAATAAATGGTCGCTTTGCTCTTTTTCCCACTCTTTCTTCTTTTCCTCAAGCTCTGCTTTAAGCTTTTGCTCCTGGTCTCTTAATTTGGCTGCTTTTTCAAACTCCTGAGCAGCTACCGCCGCTTCCTTTTCCTTGCGGATTTCGTTAATTTTTTCTTCTAACTCTTTTAAATTGGGCGGTGCAGTAAAGGCATTTAAACGAACTCTTGATGCCGCTTCATCAATCAAGTCAATAGCCTTATCCGGTAGGAAGCGATCGGTAATATACCGATCCGAAAGCTTTGCAGCGGCAATAATGGCTTCATCGGTAATTTTTACCCGGTGGTGAGCTTCGTACCGGTCCCTTAAGCCTTTTAAGATTTCAACTGTTTCTTCAACCGTTGGTTCATCTACCATTATTGGCTGGAACCGCCGTTCTAAAGCCGGGTCCTTTTCTATATATTTCCGATATTCATCTAAAGTGGTCGCACCTACACACTGAATTTCACCCCGGGCAAGGCTCGGTTTTAAGATATTGGCAGCATCAATCGCCCCTTCGGCAGCCCCTGCCCCAATTAAGGTATGGATTTCATCAATAAATACGATAACGTTTCCAGCATTTTTAATTTCTTCTAAGACCTTTTTAAGCCTTTCCTCAAATTCTCCCCGATATTTAGTTCCGGCAACCATTGATGCTAAATCGAGGGTCACAACCCGTTTATCAATTAAAATCTCGGGAACTTTCTTTTGCACAATTCTCTGGGCAAGCCCCTCCACAATTGCCGTCTTACCTACTCCCGGCTCCCCAATTAAAACCGGATTGTTTTTGGTTCTGCGGGATAAAACTTGAATTACCCTTTCAATTTCCTTCTCCCGGCCTACCACCGGGTCTAATTTATTTTCCCGGGCTAAAGCCGTTAAATCCCGGCCATGCTCATCAAGGGTGGGAGTTCTAACAGCTTTCTTCTTTGCTTGTCCACCGGCCTGGCCGGAGGTTCCGGGAATTGGGCCACCACTTAGCACCTGGGTAATTTCAGCCCGTACCCTTTCCAAATCAGCACCGAGGCTTACCAAAACTCTGGCGGCCACCCCTTCTCCTTCCCGGATTAAACCCAAAAGCAAATGTTCAGTACCAACATAGTTATGGCCAAACCGGGCCGCCTCATCTACCGATAGTTCCAAAACTCTTTTTGCCCTTGGGGTAAAAGCAATCTCCGCCGGCATCGGCCCTTCCCCGGGGCCAACCAGTTCTAAAATTTTTTCCCGAACTTTCTGGCCATCAATACCAAGGTTTTCTAAAACTTTTGCCGCAACACTTTCTCCTTCATTTATAATTCCCAAAAGCAGATGTTCCGTAGCTACATAAGGATAATTCATTTTTCTTGCTTCTTCCTGAGCCATTCTAATAACTTTTTGGGCTCTTTGGGTAAACTTGTCAAACATCCTCTCACTCCTCCTTTAATTACTTTTTAATTTTTCCCTGATAATTTTCGCCCGTTCCCAGTCCCGTTCAGCAGGATCTAAGGGTCTCTGGGCCAAATTTGTGAGATAAGCCGGAGCTGTAGCTACAATTAACTCATTAAATACACTCCGCTTAATCTCCGGAAGTATCTTTAATTCCACTCCTAACCTCACTTTTGATAGTAAGTTCATTGCCTCATCGGAAGATATCATCCGGGCACTAGTCAAAATACCGTATGACCGCCACAGTTCATCCTCCAAAGCATGCCGGTTTTCCCGGTATAAAGCTTCCCGTGCCATTCGCTCCTGATTTATTATTTGCCGGGTAACCGAAATAACATTCTCGATAATTTCCTCCTCCGTTAAACCAAGGGTAATCTGGTTAGATACCTGATACAAATCTCCGCGGGCTTTTGTTCCTTCGCCGTATAATCCCCGGACCGTAAGTCCAAGTTTGGCAGTATTGTTTAAAAGGCTGGGAATTTGATTGGTATAGGTTAAACCCGGGAGGTGCAACATAGTTGAAGCTCGAATTCCCGTACCGGTATTGGTAGGGCAAGCAGTTAAGTAACCGTATTTTTCGGAGAAAGCATAAAACAGCTTTTCTTCTAATTTATCATCGACCATGGTAGCAATATTATATGCTTCCCTCAGTTCCAATCCCGGCAAGAGAACCTGTAAGCGAATATGGTCTTCTTCATTTATCATCAAAGCTATTCGCTCATCTTCCGTACAGGCAAAAGCCCGCCGGGGATGGCCATCGGCATGGTCAGGGCTAATTAAATGTTTTTCCACCAGCACCTGCCGTTCAATAGGCGCTAACGTAACTAATTTAAAAAACTCGGTCTTGCCAAATTTTTGTTTAAACCCCCTGCTGGTAACGGCCTTTTCCACCTCTTTTGTAACAAAACCTGCGGTTTCTTCGTCCATCAAATGGGGAAACGGGACATCTTTTAAGTTGCGGGCAAGTCTGATACGACTTGAAACCACGATATCCGCATCAGTTCCGGTACCGGCCATCCAGGGAGAAAAACTATTGGTTAATAAACTCATTTCCCCACCCCCTACTCTTTAAGAGAAGCTTCTAATTCTTTTATTTTATCCCGTAATTCCGCCGCTTTTTCAAACTCTTCTTTACTTACCGCTTCATTTAAAGCTTTTTTTAAGTTTTCAATTTCCCGTAGTATTTTTATTTTACCGCCAGTCTTTGCTGGAAATTTGCCACGGTGTTCGGTACTTCCGTGTATTTTTCTTAAAGCTTGTTCTACTCTGTCTTTAAAGGTTTCATAACACTGGCTGCATCCCAAGAAACCTGAATTAATAAATTGGTTTTCGGTAAGTCCGCAGACAGGACATCTTTTAGTGACACCTACATTTCCTCCAGAAATGCCAAAATCCCCTAAAACATCATGCCCCATAAGTCCTTTTAATAAGTTTTGAAAAGTTAGTTGAGGTGAAAAATTAAAAGTATGACCCAATTCCTGAGCACATTGAGTACAAAGATTCATTTCCGTTTTTTGCCCATTTATTACTCTGGTAATATGCATGGTGGCTGGATTTTGCCCACAGCGTTCACATAACATTTAATTCCCCTCCTCCGCATTAAGCACTCCCGCTATCATACTTTTTAGAAGAAGTGCTCTTAATTCATCTCGATAGGGTAATGGTACCTGCAATACTTTACGGTCAACAGCAATTGTTAAAAGCCTCTTTTCCCTTTCGGTAATGCTTCCGGCTTCATATAAAGCCTTAATAATTTCCCGGGCTTTACTTTCTGAAACGGCATCACCAATTGCCTCAAATATTCTTTGATAAAATGCTTCCCGGTCCTGGTCGGCAATTTTTATAATGCGGATATAACCGCCCCCACCACGTCGGCTTTCAATTAGGTAACCATGTTCGAGAGTAAAACGGGTTGCTAAAACATAATTTATCTGGGAAGGTACGCATCTTAACTTTTCAGCAAGCTCATTTCTTTGAATTTCCACCACCCGGTCTTCACTTTCTTGGATTAGTTTTTTGATATACTGCTCAATCAAATCAGCAAGCGAAGGCATCATCCACCACCTCGTCTGACTTTGTTTGACTTTTACTTTTATATTAGCATAATTGGTGTATTTTGACAAGGGCTTTTAAATTATTTTTTCAAAAAAATAAAGCTTTTATCCCGGCCGAGATAAAAGCTTCGATTCATCCAACATTTCCTTGCCATAACTAATTTTTTATTTTTTTATTGATTTATCCCTACCACTTATCACCTAATACCAACCACATAAAATAAATTGGCTCCTCGAGCAGGATTCGAACCTGCAACCCTCCGGTTAACAGCCGGATGCTCTACCGTTGAGCTATCGAGGAGCGTTTTTAAGTCTATTTAATTTTCTACTTCTATAAGTAATTTTAAATACTTTTTTTCAGCATTTCAATAGTTTTTTTATACCAAAGTTTTTAAGATCAAATATATAAAGATTTTAAGATTTTTTACCGACCACCTAACACATACGACCTACCACTAAAAATAAAATGGCTCCCCGAGCAGGATTCGAACCTGCAACCCTCCGGTTAACAGCCGGATGCTCTACCGTTGAGCTATCGGGGAGTATAAATTTTCCGGCAGCGACCTACTCTCCCAGGACCTATCGTCCCAGTACCATTGGCGCTGGAGGGCTTAACTGCCGTGTTCGGAATGGGAACGGGTGTTTCCCCTCCGCTATGGCCACCGGAAACTTTTTTTCTGTTCCCTCAAAACTGCACAGAGGTTGTTTTTTTGAAGGTCAAGTCCTCGACCTATTAGTACCGGTCCGCTCAACCGATTGCTCGGCTTACACGCCCGGCCTATCTACCGGATCTTCTCTCCGGGGTCTTACTCTGGATTGCTCCAGATGGGAAACCTCATCTCGGGGCTGGCTTCGCGCTTAGATGCTTTCAGCGCTTATCCATTCCGCACTTGGCTACCCAGCGGTGCCCCTGGCGAGACAACTGGTTCACCAGCGGTGCGTCCATCCCGGTCCTCTCGTACTAAGGACAGCACCCCTCAAGTTTCCTACGCCCGCGATGGATAGGGACCGAACTGTCTCACGACGTTCTGAACCCAGCTCACGTACCGCTTTAATGGGCGAACAGCCCAACCCTTGGGACCTACTTCAGCCCCAGGATGCGATGAGCCGACATCGAGGTGCCAAACCCCGCCGTCGATGTGGACTCTTGGGCGGGATCAGCCTGTTATCCCCGGGGTAGCTTTTATCCGTTGAGCGATGGCCCTTCCACTCGGTACCACCGGATCACTAAGCCCGTGTTTCCACCCAGCTCGACCCGTCGGTCTCGCTGTCAAGCACCCTTATGCCTTTGCACTCGCCGCGCGATTTCCATCCGCGCTGAGGGTACCTTTGGGCGCCTCCGTTACCCTTTAGGAGGCGACCGCCCCAGTCAAACTGCCCACCTGACACTGTCCCCACACCCGTTCCAGGGCACCAGGTTAGAACTTCAGTGTCGTAAGGGTGGTATCCCACCGCCGGCTCCACCTGAGCTGGCGCCCAGGTCTCTCAGCCTCCCACCTATCCTGTACATACGCCACCAAAATTCAATGCCAGGCTACAGTAAAGCTCCACGGGGTCTTTCTGTCCTATCGCGGGTAACCTGCATCTTCACAGGTACTACAATTTCACCGAGCCCCTCGTCGAGACAGCGCCCAAGTCGTTACGCCTTTCGTGCGGGTCGGAACTTACCCGACAAGGAATTTCGCTACCTTAGGACCGTTATAGTTACGGCCGCCGTTTACTGGGGCTTCGGTTCAGAGCTTCGCCTTTCGGCTAACCCTTCCCCTTAACCTTCCAGCACCGGGCAGGCGTCAGCCCCTATACTTCAGCTTCCCGCTTTAG